>NZ_VRUV01000499.1:0-3367 GCF_008039455.1 Methylobacterium sp. WL116 | reverse complement strand
CCCCGGCGACAAGGTCGTGGCCGACTACCAGCTCATCTCCGAGATCCGCGCCTTCGACATCGCGGCCGGCACCGGCAGCGCCATGAGGTCGAAGGTCAGCGGCGCAGCGCCCCCGCCGCAGCCGCCGAGGATCGGGGCGACGAGCGAGGCGACCAGGGCCAGACCGGTAACGGGACGGAGCATACGCGATACCTGAACGTTCCCGGCCGGGTGGCCGGGAACGGATGAAGCTGTGCCGTTCAAACTATTCGGCCGCATGAAATGTGCCGTGCGGCGAGGCACATCGACCCGGAACGGCGCGACTTCAGCGGCCACCGTTGTATTCCGGCAACGACGGCTTGCCGCCGAAGATCACCTGCGAGGGATCCCGCTCCAGCGTCCGGACCGTGCGGTTCAGGGTGTTGAGCGTGCGTTGCCCGTCGGTCGACAGGGCCTCGACCTCGCGTCGGCCGGTGCCGCTGAGCCGCCCGAAGCTCGTGGCGATGTTGGCGGTGCGCTTGTCGAGGTTCTCGGACAGGGTCCGGAACGCCTTGCCGGCGTCGCGCACCGAGATCGCGGCCTCGCGCACCTGCGTGAAGGTGCTGGCGCCGGCCTCGCCCGAGGCGGATCCGAGGAAGCCCTCGGCGCCCTTCAGCACGGCGTCGATCCGGTCGGCCGAGGCGTTGAGCTTGCCCGCCAGCGACCGGGCGTCGTGCAGGCCGGCCTCGATGTCCGGGCTCGACGTCGCGAGCGCGCTCGAGAACCGGTCGGCGTTGTCGATCACGCGGTTGAGCTTGCTGCCGTCCACCGCCTTCACCAGGCTCGAGACGGCGGGCCCGGCCTCGGCCAGCGTCTTCGAGAAGCTCTCGACGTTGGCGAGCGTGCGGGTGATCGCGCCCTCGTTGCCGGCGACCAGCTTGTCGAGGCGCTGGAGCACGTCGTCGGCCCGCTGCGCGATCTGCTTGGCGGCGGCCATCATGTCCTGGATGTCGGACGAGTCGGCGAAGATCGTCGGCATCTCGCCGTTCGTGCCCGGCGCCAGCGCCGGCGCGTCGGCGTTGCCGCCGTTGAGCGCGATCACCGAGACGCCGGTCAGCATCGCCGAATCGAGGCGCGCGCGGGTGTCGGCGCGCAGGGGCGTCGAGGGGGCCACCTTGATTTCGGCGATGACCCGGCGCGGATCCTGCGGCAGCAGGTGGACGTCCGTCACCTCGCCGACCTTGATGCCGTTGAAGGTCACGCTCGACCCGCGCGACAGCCCGCCGACGCTGCCCGAGAACACGACGCGCACCGCTTGGCTCACCTGCCGCGACGAGCCGCCCGATAGCCACAGCACGAAGCCGAAGCCGACCAGGATCACCCCGAGGGTGAAGGCGCCGATGAGGGCGAAGTTCGCACGGGTCTCCATGATCTCAGGCCTTCCGCCAAGCTGTGGCATTCGTGCGGTGCGCGGGCGCACCCGCGCGGCGCGCCGGCATCCGCCCCCGGTGCGAGCGGTCACGCATGGGCGGGGACGCCCGTCCGCATCGGCGCCGCCGGGACGATCGCCCGGGCTCGCTTGCCGTGGAAGTACGAGCGCAGCCACGGGTGGTCGTGCGCCAGCATCTCGTCGATCGTGCCGGCGGCGATGATCTGTCCGTCGCCGAGCGCCGCGATGCGGTCGCATGCGGTGTAGAGGCTGTCGAGGTCGTGCGTCACCATGAAGACGGTGAGGCCCAGGGTCTGCTTGAGGGTCGCGACCAGCTCGTCGAACTCGCCGGCGCCGATCGGGTCGAGGCCCGAGGTCGGCTCGTCGAGGAACAGGATCTCGGGGTCGAGCGCGAGCGAGCGGGCCAGCGCCGCGCGCTTGATCATGCCGCCCGACAGTTCTGAGGGCAGCTTGTCGGCGGCATCCGGCTTGAGGCCGACCATCTCGATCTTGAGGCGCGCGAACTCGTCGAGCAGGCGCTCGGACAGGTTCAGGTGCTCGCGCATCGGCATCTGGATGTTCTGCTTTACGGTGAGCGCCGAGAACAGCGCGCCCTGCTGGAACAGCACGCCCCAGCGCTGCTCGACGCTGCGGCGTTCGGCGATGGTGAGGCCGTCCATGTCCTGGCCGAACACCTCGATGGTGCCCGAGCGCTTGGCCACGAGGCCGAGGATCGTGCGGGTCAGGACCGACTTGCCCTGGCCCGACGGGCCGACGAAGCCGAGGATCTCGCCGCGGCGGATGTCGAGGTTCAGGCCCTTCAGGATGGTGCGGTCGCGAAAGCCGACGACGAGGTCGCGGACGCGGATGATCGGTTCGGGTTCGGTCGTCTCGGGCATGGCGTCTGGGTTTCGCACCGGATCCTCAGAAATCGATCGCCGCGAAGAACACCGCGAACAACCCGTCGAGGACGATCACCATGAAGATGGATTTGACGACTGAGGCGGTGACGTGGCGCCCAAGCGATTCCGCCGAGCCCTCCACGGCGAACCCCTCGATCGTCGCGATGATGCCGATGATCAGCGCCATGAACGGCGCCTTGATCAGCCCGACGAGGACGTGGTGGACGCCGACCGCCGCCTGCAGCCGCGCCAGGAACTGCTCCAGCGTGAGCCCGCCATAGGCCATCGCCGTGAGGCCGCCGCCGGTCAGCGCCGCGAGCGCCGCGATCAGCGTCAGCATCGGCAGCCCGACGACGAGGGCGAGGATGCGCGGAACGATCAGGATCTCGATCGGGTCGAGCCCCATCACGCGCAGGGCGTCGACCTCCTCGCGCATCCGCATCGAGCCGATCTCGGCGGTGAAGGCCGAGCCGGAGCGTCCGGCCACCATGATCGAGGTGAGCAGCACGCCGAGCTCGCGCAGGATCAGGAGCCCGATCAGGTTGACGACGAAGGCCGCCGCCCCGAAGCGCTGGAGCTGGAAGATGCCCTGCTGCGCGACGATGCCGCCGACGAGGAACGAGATCAGGAAGATGATCGGCACGCCGCGGAAGGCGACCTGCTCGATCTGGTTGACGAAGGCCCGGCCGCGGAAGGTCGACGGACGCGACGCCACGCGCAGGCACGCGGCGATCACCTCGCCGAGGAAGGCCAGCCCCGTGATCAGGTCGTGCCCGCCGCGGACCACGCGGCGGCCGAGGCCGTCGAGCATCGCGAAGACCCGGCCCTGGCGGACGGGAGCGGCCGGCTCGGGATCGCGCAGGTGCATCTCGCCGAGCAGGATGCGGTGCTCAGGCCGCACGCCGGCATAGCTCAGGCGCCCGCCGGCCGCCTCGATCTCGCCGCGGGTCCGCTCCAGCACCCAGGCGCCGAGGGTGTCGAGGCGCGCGACGGCGCTCAGGTCGACCATCACGGGGCGGCTCCTGGCCTCGGCGGCGATCCGCGCGGCGGCGATCTCGACCGCGCCGCCCTGGTCGGC
>NZ_VRUV01000498.1:0-3368 GCF_008039455.1 Methylobacterium sp. WL116 | reverse complement strand
GCCGCCGCGCCCGCCCCCGCGGCCAGGGCCGCCGGCCTCACCACCGATCAGGTCCGCGGCTTCTACGCCAAGGACAGCTACGAGGAGGTGCCGCTCGACGGCATGCGCAAGACCATCGCTAAGCGCCTCACCGAGGCGATGCAGGTGGCGCCGCACTTCTACCTGACCGTCGATTGCGAGATCGACGCGCTGATGGCGCTTCGCGAGCAGCTCAACCGGAGCGCCGGCAAGGACAGGGACGGCAAGCCGCTGTTCAAGCTCTCGGTCAACGACTTCGTCATCAAGGCGATGGGCCTCGCCCTGACCCGGGTGCCGATGGCCAACGCCGTCTGGGCCGAGGACCGGGTGCTGCGCTTCAGGAACGCCGAGGTCGGCGTCGCCGTGGCGATCGACGGCGGCCTGTTCACCCCGGTCATCCGCCGGGCCGACGAGAAGACGCTGTCCACCATCTCCAACGAGATGAAGGACTTCGCGGCCCGTGCGCGCGCCAAGAAGCTGAAGCCGGAGGAGTACCAGGGCGGCGTCACCTCGGTGTCGAACCTCGGCATGTTCGGGATCAAGCACTTCACCGCGGTGATCAACCCGCCGCAATCCTCGATCCTGGCGGTCGGCGCCGGCGAGAAGCGGGTCGTGGTCAAGGACGGCGCGCCCGCCGTCGCCCAGGTGATGACCGCGACCCTCTCCTGCGACCACCGCGTGCTCGACGGCGCGCTCGGCGCCGAGCTGATCGCGGCCTTCAAGGGCCTGATCGAGAGCCCGATGGGGATGCTGGTCTGACGACGGGCCGGTCGCGAGGCGCGGCGAGACCGCGTCGTGCCGAGCCGAGCCGCCGGCCGCTTTCGCGATAAGTGCCGGAGCGGTCGGCGCGCAACACCTTCTGAATACATTATCTCTCGGCGTTGAGCCGGATTCGCCGCTCTGCTAGCACCGCCTCCAACGGCCCGCGGATCAACCCGGGCCATCGGAGGAATGCGCCCGTGGAACCCGTCCAAACCTGGAACCAGGTCTACGATCCGTTCGGCAACCCGTGGCTGTCGACGCTGGCCGCCTCCGTGCCGGTGATCGCGCTGCTCGCCATGATCGCCAGCGGCCGGGTCAAGGCCCACATCGCGGCCGTGCTCGCCCTGGTGCTGGCCTTCGCCCTCGCCGTCGGCGCCTTCGGCATGCCGCTCGGCCTCGCGACCCGCGCCTCGCTGCTCGGGATGGTGACCGGGTTCTTCCCGATCGGCTGGATCATCCTCAACGTCATCTTCCTCTACCGGCTGACGGTGGAGAAGGGGTGGTTCGCCATCCTCCAGCAATCGGTGGCCGGCATCACCACCGACCGGCGGCTGCAGCTGCTGCTCGTCGCCTTCGCCTTCGGCGCGTTCTTCGAGGGCGCGGGCGGGTTCGGCACGCCGGTGGCGGTCACCGGCGCGATCCTGATCGGGCTCGGCTTCTCGCCGCTGGCGGCCTCCGGCCTGTCGCTCATCGCCAACACCGCGCCGGTGGCCTTCGGCGCGCTCGGCGCGCCGATCCAGGGCCTCGCCTCGGTGACGGGCTACGACCCCTACGTGCTCGGCGCGATGATCGGCCGGCAGCTGCCGGTGTTCTCGCTGATCGTGCCGTTCTGGCTGATCTGGGTGTTCGCGGGCTTCCGCGGCATGGTCCAGGTCTGGCCGGCGATCCTGATCTGCGGCGGCGCCTTCGCCGCGGCCCAGTTCGGCATCTCGAACTACGTCAACCCGTGGATCGTCGACATCGGCGCCTCGATCGCGGCGATGGGCGCCCTGGTGCTGTTCCTGAAGGTCTGGAAGCCGGCCACGATCTGGACCTCGCCGGCGCTGCGCGGCAACGACCCGTCGATCGGCTACGGCGCGCCGCGGCCGGTGGCGCTCGGCGCGGGGGTTCCCTCCGACCTGCCCCGCGCCCCGGCCGCCACCGGCCGCACCGCCACCTCCTCCGAGATCGCGCTGGCCTGGCTCCCGTGGATCATCCTGTCGGTGATCGTGGCGATCTGGGGCACCGGCTGGTTCAAGGCCATCGTCAACCCGATCTTCACCTGGAAATACGAGGTGCCGGGCCTGCACAACGTGATCATGAAGGTGCCGCCGGTGGTGGCCAAGGCCCATCCCGAGGGCGCCGTCTTCCTGTTCACCTACATGTCCTACACCGGCACCGGCGTGCTGATCGCGGCGCTGATCTCGGGCCTGATCATGCGGTTCTCGCCCGTCCGCCTCGTCACCGCCTACGTCGAGACGATCTGGGTGCTGCGCTACTCGCTGATCACCATCGCGGCGATGCTCGCGCTCGGCGTGCTCACCCGCTACGCCGGCGTCGACGCGACGCTGGGCCTGGCGTTCGCCGGAACCGGCATCCTCTACCCGTTCTTCGGCACGCTGCTCGGCTGGCTCGGCGTCGCGCTGACCGGCTCCGACACGGCCTCCAACGTGCTCTTCGGCGGCCTGCAGAAGATCACCTCGGAGCAGCTCGGCCTGTCGGGCGTGCTGATGGCCTCGGCCAACTCGTCGGGCGGCGTGATGGGCAAGATGATCGACGCCCAGTCGATCGTCGTCGCCTCCACCGCCACCGGCTATTTTGGCCAGGAGGGCAAGATCCTGCGCTTCGTGTTCTGGCACTCGATCGCGCTCGCCTGCCTGGTGGGCGGGCTGGTGATGCTCCAGGCCTACGTGCATCCCTTCACCGCGATGGTGATCCACGTTCCGTAGCCTCGCGCCCGAGATCGCCGGCGACACCAAAAAAGCCCGCCCCCTGCGGAGGGGGCGGGCTTTTCCTTTGGCGCAGTCTGGCGACGGGGGAGGGCGGCCTCAGGCCGCCCGCACGCCGGCCAGGAAGTGGTCGACCGCGCCGCGCAGGTCGCCGGCCTGGCTCGACAGCGCGCTCGCCGCGGCGAGCACCTGGGCCGAGCCGGAGCTCGCCGTCCCGGCCGCCTCGCTGACGCCCCCGATATGCTCCGACACCGCGCGGGTGCCCTGCGAGGTCTGGGCCGTGGTGCGGGCGATCTCGCCGGTCGCGGCCCCCTGCTCCTCGACCGCGGCGGCGATGTCGCCGCCGATCTGGGCCAAGCGCCGGATCACGTCGGTGATCCCGCTGATCGCCTGGACCGAAGCGTCGGTGGAGGTGCTGATCTCGACGACCTTGGCCGTGATCTCCTCGGTCGCCCGGGCGGTCTGGCCGGCCAGCGACTTCACCTCCTGCGCCACCACCGCGAAGCCGCGTCCCGCCTCGCCCGCACGGGCCGCCTCGATGGTGGCGTTGAGGGCGAGCAGGTTGGTCTGGTCGGCGATCTGCGAGATCAGCCCGACGATCTGGGCGATGCTGCCGGCCGCCGTGGCGAGCCGCCGGACCTCGCCGGCCATGCCCTCGGC
>NZ_VRUV01000497.1:0-3374 GCF_008039455.1 Methylobacterium sp. WL116 | reverse complement strand
GCGCGCACCCTTGGCCAGCGACAGCCCGGCGACGTCGAGGCTGCCGTCGGCCTGGCGCCAGCGTTCGAGCTCGCGCGCCACCGTGCCGGTGCCGAGCATCGCCGCCCGGTTGACCGTGGCGTCGAGGGTGAGGTCGGCGGGATCGGCGTTGCCGATCAGCGCATCCGCCATCGGCGCCAGGGCCTGCGACAGGCGCAGGCTGAGGTCGACCGCGCCGTCCGAATCGAATCGTCCCGGCGTCGGCCGCGCATGCAGCTCGAGGTGGCGGGCGGAGACGGCGATCGGATCGGGCGCCGCGCCGGCGACCGTCACCGAAGGCCCGTCGACCACGAGCGAGGCGCGCACGAACCCGTCCGACGCGCCGTGGAAGCTGCCTTCCAGCATCGTCCAGGTCGCGTCGCCGACGAGGTCGCCCTGTTCCACGTGAAACGGGCCCTCGGCGAGCATCAGCACGTGCCGGGGTTGGTAGACCTGCGTCACCGCGGTCAGCGGACCCAGCCGGAAGCGGCCATCGGCACGCGCGAGGCTGACCGAGGCGCAGCGCAGCTCGATCCGGAACGGATAGCCGGTGATCGACCGGTCGGCGCAGGTCCAGGTCCGTCCGGCCGCGGCCTCGCGGGCGACCCAGCCGTCCATCTCGGTGGCGGCGCGGCCGCGGAGGTAGACCCAGCCCGCCGACCACAGCAGCACCAGCGTCAGCAGCAGGATGTAGGGGAGGAACAGGCCGCGCCGGGAACGCGGCGCCTTGGGCGGGATCGCGGCGGGCTCGGCCGGGGCTTGCCCCGAAGGATCTTGCCGTACCGGATCCTGCATCGTTCGCTCCGCGCTCTCGCCCCGTCGCGGGTTCGTCCGCGATCGTCCATGCCGCACAAGGCATGAGGGGAGGCTCGGGGCGAAACTGGGGCGTGGGCGGCGTGATCCAAATCCGCATCACCTCGCCGGACCGGCGGATTCGACTTTCGATCCCGCGCGGGCCTGCCGGATATGCCGACCGCCCTGATCGAGCGGAGGGATATCAGGCGTGCGCCGGGTCCGCGCTCTCCATCGAAAGATCGTCGACGATGGCCTTGCGCTCGGCCTCGTCCTCGGCGAGCCGATGCACGTGCATCTCGGTCGCGCCGCCCTTCCGGGCGCGGGCGAGCCAGGTCCGGTGCAGGCGCTCGCGGGGGCTCTCGCCGGAGGCCGACACCGCGACCAGCTCGGCGATGCCGGCGGGATCGCGGCGGACCGCGATCACCACCGCCTCGCCCATCTCGTCGAGCTCGGGCGCGCTGAGGTCGTGGACGCCGACGACGTAGCGCCGGCCGGAACGTCCGCGCCAGGCGCTGAGCGCCAGGGCGGGGGTGCCGCGAAGGCCCGCGGTGGTCCTCAAGCGCTCTTCCCGCACGTCCTGTCTCCGTGTCCGCTCGTCCTTCAGGTCGCGCAGGGCGGCCGACCAGGACAAGGCTCTCTTGTTCGCCATTTGTTCCAACCTAGATCGGGCATCGCGCGCCCGTCAAGCGATTCGTCTCGTTCGAAGGAAATGGGAATTCGCAGGCCGATTCGCAACGTCCCGACGGTTCTCCGCGCGCACGAATCGGGCGCGCGGGTCAGGCTGGACGCGAGGTTTCGCGGCGCGGCTCCGGGACCGTGCGGGCGGCCTGCCCGAGGTCGGCGAGGCCGGCCGCGAGCAGGGCCTTCGAGGCGGTCTCGATGCGGTCCTCGACGAGGTCGAGGAAGGCGGCGCGTGCCAGCCCGGGCGGGATCGGCGGCAGGAACTCGATCACCGTGGTGCCCGGGCGGCGGACGAAGCTGCGGCGCGGCCAGTACAGCCCGGTGTTCAGCGCCACCGGCAGGCACGGCACGGAGAGCGCGGCGTAGAGGTGGGACAGGCCCTGCTTGTAGGCCGGGGCCGCGCCGGGCGCCGTCCGGGTGCCCTCGGGGAAGACGATGAGCTGGCGCCCCTGCGCGATCGCGTCGGCGGCGGCCGCGTTCATCAGGCTCATGGCGCGCGCGCCCTTCGACCGGTCGATCGCCACCATGCCGCTGCGCGACAGGAACCAGCCGATCAGCGGGATGAACAGCAGCTCGCGCTTCAGCACGTAGGCGAATTCGGGAAACACCGTGCACAGGGCCAGGGTCTCGAGCGCCGACTGGTGCTTGGCCCCGACCAGCATCGCGCCGGACGGGATGTTCTCCAGCCCGCGGAACTCCACCCGCGTGCCGGCGACCACGCGCAGCAGCCACAGCGTCACCCGCCCCCAGAACCGCGCCAGCCGCATCACCGCCCGCCCCGAGACCAGCGTCGGCAACCCGCCGAACGCGATCAGCGTCGTGGCGGCGTAGAAGCAGAGATTGAACGCGAGGGAGCGGACGGCGAGCATCGGGACCTTCTGTGACGCTCGTCCTTTAGCGCGGGGGTGCGGCCAGGGCCAAGGGCGCATCGGGCGTGACGCTTGAGGTTGTCCCCGGCCCCACCTCAATACCCTTCGGCGAGCGTGTCGCGCTGGCGCGGGTCAGCGGCGCCCGAGAGCAGGCCGCCGCTGCGCAGGATCGAGTTGGCCGAGCCCGAACTCGACCCGACCCTGACGTCGTGCCCCCGCCCCCGCAGGAGGGCAAGGGTGTCGGGCGACAGGCCCTGCTCGACCCGCAGCACGTCGGGCTTCCACTGGTGGTGGATGCGCGGCGCGTCGACGGCCTCGGCGAGGTTCATGCGGAAGTCGATCAGGTTGACGATCACGTCGAGCACGGTGGTGATGATGCGGCTGCCGCCGGGGCTGCCGGTGACGAGGTAGAGCTGCCCGTCCCGGAACAAGAAGGTCGGCGTCATCGAGGAGAGCGGCCGGGCGCCCGGCGCCACCGCGTTGGCGTCGCCGCCGACGAGCCCGTAGGCGTTCGGGGTGCCGGCCTTGGCGGAGAAGTCGTCCATCTCGTTGTTGAGCAGCACGCCGGTGCCCTCGGCCACCAGCCCGATCCCGTAGGAGAAGTTCAGGGTGTAGGTGTTGGCCACCGCGTTGCCCGCGGCATCGACCACCGAGAAGTGCGTGGTCTGGTCGGGCTCGGGCGGCAACGGGTCGCCGGCCGCGATGCTGTCGGCGGGCCGTGCCCCCTCTGGGTCGATCGCCCGCCGCAGCCGCGCCGCGTAGGATTTGGCGGTGAGGCCCTGCACCGGCACGCGGACCCGGTCCGGGTCGCCGAGCCAGGTCGCCCGGTCGGCGTAAGCCGGCTTCATCGCCTCGGCCAGGGTGTGGATCGCGGCGGCGCTGCCCGCACCCATCGCGGCGAGGTCGAAGCCCTCGAGGATGTTCAGGATCTCGATCAGGTGGACGCCGCCGGACGAGGGCGGCGGCATCGAGACCACCTCGTAGCCGCGATAGGTCCCGCGCACGGGCTGG
>NZ_VRUV01000496.1:0-3381 GCF_008039455.1 Methylobacterium sp. WL116 | reverse complement strand
CCGGATGACCTCGCCGCGCTCCGTCGCGCCGGGGTCGCGGGCGCCCTGGTCGCGTCGGCGATCCATGACGGCGCCCTCCGCGCCGGGGACCTGCCCTGAACCTTCCGGCCGTGGCACGCCGCTGCTAGGGTGCCGGCAGGCACCGAGCGAAACGCGACAGACGGCAAGACCAATGGAAAAATTCACCACCCTGGAGGGCGTCGCGGCGCCCATGCGGATCATCAACGTCGACACCGACCGGATCATCCCGAAGCAGTATCTCAAGACGATCAAGCGCACCGGCCTCGGCAAGGGGCTGTTCGCCGAGATGCGCTACCGGGACGACGGCTCGGAGAACCCGGACTTCGTGCTCAACCAGCCGGCCTACCGCAACGCTAGGATCCTGGTGGCGGGCGACAATTTCGGCTGCGGCTCGTCGCGCGAGCACGCGCCCTGGGCGCTGACCGATTTCGGCATCCGCTGCGTGATCTCGACGAGCTTCGCCGACATCTTCTTTAACAACTGCGCCAAGAACGGCATCCTGGCGATCGTGGTCTCTCCGGAAGACCTCGAGAAGCTGTTCGAGGATGCCGAGCGCGGCGCCAACGCCACCCTCTCGGTCGACCTCGAAGCGCAGACCATCCGGGGCCCGGACGGCGGCACGCTGCACTTCGACATCGATCCCGGCCGCAAGGAGAGCCTGCTCAACGGCCTCGACGAGATCGGCCTGACCCTCAAGCGCGCCCCGAAGATCGACGCCTACGAGGACAAGCTGGCCGCGCGCGGCTGGGCGTGAGCGCGGCCGGACCGCGGGGGAGCGTCCGCACCGCGATCCGGCCTTAAGCCTGCGTTAACCGTTCCCTCATCAGGCTCCGGCGCCCCGGACACCATGCGAGCGACGACGATGCGGCGAGACTCCTGGCAGCGATCCTCCCGCAGGCCGATCCTGCCGTGGCTCGCCCTCGCCTGCCTCACGGCGACCGGCGCGCGGGCCGACTTCCAATCCTGCCTCGCCGGCCTGCAGCAGCAGGCGGCGGCGCAGGGCGTGTCGGCGCAGGCGTTCCGCAGCGCCACCGACGGGATCAGCTTCGACGACAAGGTGATCGAGCTCTCCCAGGCGCAGCCCGAGTTCAAGACGCCGATCTGGGACTACATGGCGGCCCTGGTCGACGACGAGCGCGTCGACGACGGCAAGGCGGCGATGCGCCAGTACGGGCAGGCCCTGGCGCAGGCCGAGGCCCGCTACGGCGTCGACCGCTTCACCATCGCCGCGGTCTGGGGCGTGGAATCGAACTTCGGCAAGAACCTCGGCAAGATGCCGCTGGTGCAGTCGCTGGCGACGCTGGCCTGCTCCGGCAACCGCCGCCGCGACTTCTTCCGCGGCGAGCTGATGGCGACGCTGAAGATCATCGACCGCGGCGACATCGAGCCCGGCCGCCTCACCGGCTCCTGGGCCGGCGCCTTCGGCCAGACCCAGTTCATGCCGACGACCTACCAGCGCCTCGCCGTCGACCTCGACGGCGACGGCCGCCGCGACGTGGTCGACTCGGTGCCCGACGCCGTCGGCTCGACCGCGAACTTCCTGCACGTCGCGAAGTGGTCGAACGGCCAGGGCTGGGGCTACGAGGTCAAGCTGCCGGCCGGCTTCAACGCCGGTGCCGCGGGGCGGAAGAACAAGAAGCCGGTCGGCCACTGGGCCGCGCTCGGCGTCAAGCGCATCGACGGGCGCCCGCTCTCGGCCGAGGGTCCCGTCGGCATCATGATCCCGGCCGGGATCGAGGGGCCCGCCTTCCTCGTCACCAGGAACTTCGACGCGATCTACTCCTACAACGCCGCCGAATCCTACGGGCTCGCCATCGCCGTGCTCTCCGACCGCCTGCGCGGCCGGCCCGGCATCCAGGCGGAGTGGCCGACCGACGACCCGCCGCTGTCGCGGGCCGAGCGCCGCGACCTTCAGGCCCGGCTGACGGCGCGCGGCTACGACGTCGGCGAGCCGGACGGCAAGGTCGGCGCCAAGACCCGCGACGCGATCAAGGAGATCGAGCGCAGCCTCGGCATGCCGCAGACCGGCCGTCCGGGCGCGAAGGTGCTGGAAGCGTTGCGCCGGTGAGCCGGCGCCTGATCGGCTCGGGCTCGCCGTTCGAGGCCGCCTACGGCTATTCGCGCGCGGTCGTGACGGGCGGCTTCGTGTTCGTCGCCGGCACCACCGGCTACGATGACGCGACGATGACGATGCCGGAGGAAGCCGCGGCGCAGGCTGAGGCGTGCTGGCGCACGATCGCATCGGTGCTCGCCGAGGCCGGATCCGGCCTGGAGCGCATCGTGCGGGCGACCTACTACGTCACCGATCGGGCGGATGCCGAGGCGGTGCTCGCGGTCTGCGGCCGCGTGCTGGCCCAGGTCCGGCCGGCCGCGACGCTCCTCGTCGTCGCCGGCCTGCTGCGCCCCGAGATGAAGCTCGAGATCGAGGTCACGGCGACCTTAGGGTGAGACGGTTGCGCCGCCCGATCAGTAGGGCGTCCCGTAATACGGCCGGCGGACCGGGCGGTAGCGGTCCTGGACGGGACGGCCATAGCCGTCGCCGTACGCCCCGAGATAGGGATCGAGCCGCGGATCGCGGTAGTTGCCGTTGTTGACGCCGGCCGAGCGGTCGTTGCCGTTCAGTGCCGCGTAGGGCGAGAGGCCGCTGCCGCTATCGCTGCCACCGCCTCCACCGCCGCCGCGCGCGAGCACGGCGCCAGTCGAGCCGATGATGAGGCCTGCCGCCAGCACGGCCCGAACCGTCTTCCGCGTCGTCGTCTTGACTGCCATCGTCGCCTCCCGATCTCGCTGCGTGCCGGATCCAGGCGAAAAACCGGTCGCGGCGACGCGAGGTTCCCGAGGGCCGGGGGCGGCGAAAGCGCCGAACTTCTCTCCGCCACCGGTCGTCGACGCGGCAGGGCCCGTCGCCCGGGATTCGAGCAGACCCCGATGCCCCCCGGCGGCGACGGCGGGACGAGATGGCGTCGGGGCGAGCCGATGGCTCAGCCCGGCCACCGGAGCCTGCGCCGGACGACGCCTAGTGCCGGTAGCGTTCGGCGAGGGCCATGAGGGCTCCTGCGAGCTCGGTGAGGTTGGCCGAGGCCGCCTCGACCTCGCGGGTGCCGGCGGCGGTCTGCTGGCTCGCCTGGCGGATGTTCTGCAGGGCGCCCATCACCTGCTCGATGCCGAGCTGCTGCTGGTTGGTCGACGCCACGATCTGCTGGAAGGTCTGCACGTTCTCCTCCACCCGCCCGGTGATCTCCTCGATCGTGCGCTGGGTCGTGTCGGAGCGCGCCTTGCCGGTGGCCGCCCGCTTGACCGCCTCCTCCGTCAGCATCACCGAGGTGTTGATGCCGCGCTGGATCTCCGAAAGGATGCCGC
>NZ_VRUV01000495.1:0-3389 GCF_008039455.1 Methylobacterium sp. WL116 | reverse complement strand
GGCGCAGCGCGTCGACACCACGACGCTCACCTGCGCGCAGGCCCGCGGCGCCGTCGCCCGCGCCGGCGGCATCGTGCTCGGCACCGGCGGCCCGACCTACGACCGCTTCGTCCGCGACCGCAGCTTCTGCGCGGCGACGGAGGTGACGCGATCCGCCTACGCGCCGACGCGCACCGACCCGAGCTGCTTCGTCGGCTACCGGTGCATCGAGCCGGGGTTCGACGACTGGTTCGGCGACCGGTGAGGCCGTCCCCTCAGTGGAGGAACGGCAGGGCGTGCGGCGCGAGGTAGCCGAAGCCGAGCAGCACCGCGCCGGCCGCGCCGAGCAGGCCGCCGGCGAAGACCAGGGCGACGATGCCGGTGATCACCTCGGCCGAGGCCAGCACGATGCCGATCTGGAAGGCGGCCGAGGCCAGCTCGTAATGGTGGTAGCGCAGCAGCGAGAGGTCGCGGTTGTTCTGCGCGGTCTTCGCCTTCTCGGCGAGTTCCTTGCGCCCCTCGCCGGTGGCGGGCTCGGAATCCCAGCGTGCCATCGTCTTCGCCCACTCGGCGCGCTTGGCCGCGATCGCGTCCTGGTTCGGCCCCGGCGGCACCAGGGCCACCGCCTCGTCGGCGGTCTTGAGCACCGTGGCGCGGATGGTGCGCGCCTGGAAGAACGCCCACTGGTTGGCCGCCTCGACGTTGGCGCCGATCGCGTCGGTCTGCGCCGCCTTGCCCAGCGTCTCGCTGAAGGCGAGGAACAGCGCCAGCACCGAGATCAGCAGCGCGACGCGCTTGTTCGACGTCCCGCCCGCTCCGTGACCACCCGACATCCGCTCAACGCTCCCCGTTCGATTCGTGCGGGCGCAGTCACAGCGCATCCGGCGCGCGGATGCAACGCGGCCGAGCTTTTAGGCCGATCCGCCGGCACCGCCTATGCTTCGGCCCGGCCCGATTCGCGGCCGGCGGTTTTCGTCTCCGGAGGACGCGTGATGCGCATCGCCAGCCTCACCTTCATGGCCCTCGCCCTCGGGCTGGCGGGACCCGCCCGCGCCGAGGCGCCGCAGAAGGCGGTTCCCCAAGTCCCTTCCCAGGTCACGCCTCAAGTCACCCTCGATCCGGCCCGCCTGGCGGCGGCGAAGGCGGTGGTCGCCCGCGCCCAGGGCGATCGCGACACCACGCTCCAGGCGATGACCGCGCCGATGACGGCGATGGTCCAGCAGATGGGGCTCAAGCAGCCCGATCGGGCCAAGGTCATGGTGCAGGAGGTGATCATGCCGATCCTCTCCGAGCATTACGACGAGCTGCTCAACCTGCAGGCGATCTCGTTCGCGGCCGTGCTGTCGAAGGCGGACCTGGAGGCCATCGCCGCGTTCGACGACACGCCGGCCGGCCGCAACATGGCCAAGGCGCAGCCGCAGCTGGCTCAGGCGCAGCTGACGGGCATGCAGCACTGGATCGGCAGCCTGGCCGGCGAGATGCAGGCGAAGCTCGCCGCGACCGCCGAGGCGCACGGCTGGGTGCCGGGCGGGAACAAGCCGAAGCCGAACTGAGCCTCCGGCTCTTCCGGCGGCGCCCGCCTACTCCGCCGCCTGCGCGAACACCGTGCCGGCGCGCGGCAGGTCGAGGGTGTCCCAGGTCTCGACCAGCGCCGCCGTCAGGGTGGCGATGCGGGCGGCGTCGTGGAACGGCGAGGGGGTGATGCGCAGGCGCTCGGTGCCGCGCGGCACCGTCGGGTAGTTGATCGGCTGGATGTAGATCGCGTGGCGCTCGAGCAGGTGGTCGGCGGCCGCCTTGCACAGCTCGGCGTCGCCCACCATCACCGGCACGATGTGCGTCTCGGTGGCGAGCACCGGCAGGCCGGCCTCCTCCAGCGCGCGCTTGGTCGCGGCGGCCTGGCGCTGGTGCGCCTCGCGCTCGGCCGTCGAGCGCTTGAGGTAGCGCACCGAGGCGCGCGCGGCGGCGGCGATCGCCGGCGGGATCGCCGTGGTGAAGATGAAGCCGGGGGCGAAGCTCCGCACCGCGTCGCAGAGCGCGGCCGAGCCGGTGATGTAGCCGCCGACGCAGCCGAACCCCTTGGCCAGCGTGCCCTCGATCACGTCGACCCGGTGCATCACGCCCTCGCGCTCGGCCATGCCGCCGCCGCGCGGCCCGTAGAGGCCGACCGCGTGGACCTCGTCGAGGTAGGTCATCGCGCCGTACCGCTCGGCGAGGTCGCAGATCGCGCCGATCGGCGCCACGTCGCCGTCCATCGAGTAGACGCTCTCGAAGGCGATCAGCACGTTGCGGCCGGCCGCCTCGACCAGCAGCGCTTCCAGGTGCGCGAGGTCGTTGTGGCGGAAGATCCGCTTCTCGCAGCCCGCGTGGCGCACGCCTTCGATCATCGAGTTGTGGTTGAACGCGTCCGACAGGATCAGGCAGTCCGGGATCAGCTTGGCGATGGTGGAGATGCCGGCCTGGTTCGAGACGTAGCCCGAGGTGAAGACCAGGCCCGCCTCCTTGCCGTGCAGGTCGGCGAGCTCGCGCTCGAGGTCGACCAGCGGCGAGTTGTTGCCGGCGATGTTGCGGGTGCCGCCGGCGCCGACGCCGCAGCGCTTGGCCGTGTCGGTGAGCGCGGAGACCACCTCCGGGTGCTGGCCCATGCCGAGGTAGTCGTTCGAGCACCACACGGTGATCTCCGAGGTCGCCCCGTCCGGCCGGCGCCAGTTCGCGATCGGGAAGCGGCCCGCGATGCGCTCGATGTCGGCGAACACCCGGTAGCGGCGCTCGCCGTGCAGGCGCTCCAGCGCGCCGCGGAAATGCGCCTCGTAGTCCACCCGCCGCGCCGCGATCTGGCCCTGCACGGAGCCCGGGCCGCGTTCGGAACCGTGCGCGTGCGTGGGGGCCGGTATGGAGGCGGGCCGGGTCTCGGGCATGGATGTCCTTGGGGGCTGGCCGGGCGTCGGATGCGCCGAGGCGCGGGATCGTCGTCGGCCGGGCCTGTTCGGGATGCGGGAAGGCGCGGCCGAGGACCGGTACGGTCCGGCGCGCCCGATCGCGCATCGGGTGGAGAGGAATCCGGCGGCGTCGCGTGGCGCCGTCGGACCGGAAGATACAGCCGGATCTGGAATCGGTTCAAGGTGACGGGGCGTCATCCCTGCCTTGCAGGCCGACGGGGGGCCGCCGCCGGCATTCGAGCGACCCTTTGAACGCCGCCGGGGCCATCGCCCCGACGGATGGATTGTGAGGTGCCGGCGGACGATCTAGGAGTCGAAGGCGACGATGGGTCGCGTGACGCATGACGACGAAGAACGACGAGGCCCGGGCCGCCCGCCTCAAGGCGGCCCTGCGCGAGAACCTGCGGCGGCGCAAGCGCCAGGTCCGCGGCCGGGGCGAGCCGGCGGCGGGGCAAGAGGCGGCGCAGGAGGAGG
>NZ_VRUV01000494.1:0-3399 GCF_008039455.1 Methylobacterium sp. WL116 | reverse complement strand
CGCATCCTCGATCCGCTCCGGCTGATGGGCACCCAGGTGCTCGCGGAGGCCGAGGGCGGCCGCGTGCCGCTGACGCTGCGCGGCCCGCGCGAGGCGATCCCGATCCGCTACGAGACGCCGGCCGCCTCGGCGCAGATCAAGTCCGCGGTGCTCCTCGCCGGCCTCAACGCCCCGGGCACCACCACGGTGATCGAGGCCGCGGCCACCCGCGACCACACCGAGCGGATGCTGCGCCTGTTCGGCGCCGAGGTCTCCGTCACCCCGCACGGGCCGGACGGCCACGGCCGCGCGGTCGCGCTCACCGGCCAGCCGACGCTGCGCGGCACCGAGGTGGTGGTGCCGGCCGACCCGTCGTCGGCCGCCTTCCCGCTGGTGGCGGCGCTGATCGTGCCGGGCTCCGAGATCACGATCGAGGGCGTGATGATGAATCCGCTGCGCACCGGGCTGATCACGACGCTCATCGAGATGGGCGCCGACATCGAGCGCCTGCGCGAGCGCGAGGAGGGCGGCGAGACCGTCGCCGATCTGCGCGTGCGCGCGAGCCGCCTCAAGGGCGTCGACGTGCCGGCCGAGCGGGCGCCGGCGATGATCGACGAGTACCCGGTGCTTGCGGTCGCCGCCGCCTTCGCCCAGGGCACCACGCGGATGAACGGCCTGCACGAGTTGCGGGTCAAGGAATCGGATCGCCTCGCCGCGGTCGCCGCCGGGCTCAAGGCCAACGGCGTCGCCCACCTGATCGAGGGCGACGACCTCCTCGTCCACGGCGACGGCGCCGCGCCGCCCGGGGGCGGCACGGTCGCGACCCATCTCGACCACCGCATCGCCATGGCGTTCCTCGTGATGGGGCTGGCCACCGCCGAGCCGGTCACCATCGACGACGGCGCGATGATCGCCACGAGCTTCCCGAGCTTCCTGCCGACGATGCAGGCGCTCGGCGCCGGGATCGGGGAATAGGCCCGATGCCCGACAACCCGACAGCCATGGTCATCGCCATCGACGGCCCGGCCGCCTCGGCCTCCGCGAGCACCTGGGTGCCCATCAGCCGGAGCGGATCGAGGATGCGGCGCATCGGCCGGCTGCGCAGGGAAGCGTCGCCGTCGAAGGTCGCCGTGACCGGCTGGCCGCCGACGACGCCCATCATCAGCCGCGAGCCGGTGCCGGCATTGCCGAAGTCGAGGGTCTCGGCCGGATCGGACAGGCCGCCGATGCCGACGCCGCGCACCACCCAGCGTCCCTCCCCCAGGCGCTCCATGGAGGCGCCGAGCGCGCGGGCCGCGGCCGCGGTGCGCAGCACGTCGTCGCCCTCCAGCAGGCCCTCCACCCGCGTCTCGCCGATGGAGAGCAGGCCGAGGATCATCGCGCGGTGCGAGATCGACTTGTCGCCCGGCGGCCGCAGCCGTCCGCGCAGGGGTGCGCCGGGCGCGGCGGAAAGCGGGGTCGGCTCGGAATCGTGCGACACGGGCGGTCAACTTCGCGAGGGATCCGGGCCGGGGCCGCGGGATCGCCGGAGGAGGCGCTGAGGCGCCGAAAAGCCGGTGCGACGCGTGGCGCCGCGCGGGAACATGGGGCGGTCGGTTATCACGCGCGCCGCGATCCGTCATCCGAGCTGCGGCGCCGATCCGACGGTCCGCCGCCGCCCTGGACGCATCGAATGTCGCCGGCGAACGATCGCCGATCGCTTTTCCGCAAAAAGGGGGTTGAGTCCGATCCGAGGCCCGCCTATAGAACCGCCCTCGCCGGACGGCATCGCCGGGCCAGCGAGACACCAGCGCGGACCTCCAGAGCCGCGGTGGACGAGAGTGGGGCCTTAGCTCAGCTGGGAGAGCGCTTCCATGGCATGGAAGAGGTCATCGGTTCGATCCCGTTAGGCTCCACCACTCTCCCTCTCAGACGCGGATGCGGTTGTCCGAGAGGGGTTCGGCATGGACGATGTTCCATCGCTGCCTCATACGATCTTGTACCGACATCCCGTACGATAGGCAGGCCGCCGCCACGTCTGCGACCGAGACCAGGAACGGTTTCTATCTGCCGTCGAACGGCGCGGTTTTCAGAAGAATCTGCCGTTACGGGCTGCCGTCGGGTTCGCCGACGCTGGTGACTGCATCACGCGCGGATGACGTCGCGTGCCCATTGTCGACCGATCGCATCGACCCTCACGGCTCGCGTCGACGGTCGTCGCGCGAGGGAGGCCGGAACCGAACCGCCGATCGCGACCTTACATCTTCAATCACTGGTTGTGTGAGGCTGTGATGGTTGCGATCGTGGTGGCGGCGGTCTTCGGCGCGGGACTGTCGATCCTGCTCCTGGCCAAGTTCGGCCTCCTCATGGCGCTGCTGGCGATCCCCCTCGGCGGGAGCACCGCGGGCATGGCGGCCGCGCTCGGCCTCGCCGCGGCGCGCGATCGGCGCCCGCCGAACCGGATCGGCCGGAGACCTGCGATGGCGCGGCCCGTCACCATCGTCCGCTGACGCCGCAGCTCGCACCGCGACGCCGCTTTCGGCTGGCGCCTACCGGTGCCGGTCGAGGAACTGCGCGAGGTAGGCGCCGGCCGCGTCCGGCCGCTCGACGGCGAGGAGGTGGGCGGCGTGCGGCAGCGTCACCAGTTCCGCCTGGGGGATGCCCCGGCAGATCTCCTCGGCCATCGCGGGCGGCGTCGCGGTGTCCTCGCGGCCGGCGACGACCAGCGTCGGGGCGGTGATGGCCGGCAGACGCGGGCGCAGGTCCATGCGCCCGATCGCGCCGCAGCAGACCGCGTAGCCGGCCGCATCGCAGGCCGTGAACGCCGTGCGGATCGGCGCGATCACCTCCGGATGCCGTTCGGAGAAGCCCGGCGTGAACCAGCGGCCGAGGGTCGCCGCGACGATCGCCTGCGGTCCCGCCTCGCGCACCGTCGCGGCGCGCGCGTTCCAGCTCGCTTCGCTCGGCATGTGGGCGGCCGTCGCCATCAGGGTCAGGCTCGCCACGCGGTCGGGCGCGGCGCTCGCCAGCGCCTGCATCGTCATGCCGCCGAGCGACAGGCCGACGGCGTGGATGCGGTCGATGCCGAGCCCATCGAGCAGCGCGAGCAGGTCGCCGGCGAGATCGTCGATCTCGGCCGGCGCGTCCCGCGTCGCCGAGCCGCCATGGCCGCGGGTGTCGTAGCGCAGGATGCGGTAACGGTCGGCTAGGTGCGGCACCACCGCGTCCCACATGGCGAGCGTCGTCCCGAGCGAGTTGGAGAACGCCACCACCGGTGCGTCCTCCGGGCCGGTGAGGATGTGGTTCAGAGGCTGGTGAGCCATTTCAAGCCGCCAGCCCGAGGGCGGCGCGGGCCTCGGCTCGGACTCAACCCCCTTTTTGCGGAAAAGCGATCGGCGATCGTTCGCCGGCGACATTCGATGCGTCCAGGGCGGCGGCGGA
>NZ_VRUV01000493.1:0-3403 GCF_008039455.1 Methylobacterium sp. WL116 | reverse complement strand
GGCGGCGGCACGATCGCCGGGGTCGGCGCGACCGTCGGCGGCGGCAACGTCGCCAATGTCGGCGCCACGGTCGGCGGCGGCACGATCGGATCCGTCGGCGTGTCGGTCGGCGGCGGAACCGGGACCACCGCCGGCACCGGAACCGGAACCGGCACGACGGGCGGCACCGCCTGCAATCCCTGCACGGGCGGCGGAGCCGGACCCGGCGGCGGCGGCGGCAGCACGGTGTACGACCCGGCCCGCATCGCGGCGATCGAGCTGCGGCTGTCGAACGCCGAGAACCTGCCGATCCGCGGCAACAACGTCAGCCAGTTCCCGCTCCCGGTCGCCGGCGGCGCTGACGCGCTCGCGGCCGGCTACGGCGCCACGGCGGGCGGCGTGAGCGCGACGGCCCTCGGGACCGAGGCGAACGCGGCCGGCGACGGGTCCATCGCGATCGGCCGCAGCGCCTCGGCGACGCAGGCCAACACCATCGCGATCGGTCCCGGCGCGCAGACCACCCGCACGAACCAGGTCGCGATCGGCAACGGCTCGAACACCTATACGCTCGGTGGGATCACGTCGGCGCAGAGCGCCGCGGCCCAGAACGGCGCGACGCAGTTCGTGACCACCGACGCGGCGGGCAACCTCGCGACCTCCGGCTACGGCCCGAGCACCATCGCCGGCCTCGGCTCCCGCCTCGACTCGGCGGAAGGGCGGATCGGCGGCGTCGAGTCCCGCGTCGGCGCGCTGGAATCGCGCACGAACGCCCTGTCGCAATACACCACCGAGACCCGGCGCGAGGCACGCCAGGGCGTCGCCACGGCGCTGGCGATGCCGACCGCGTCGATGCCCTCGGCACCCGGCCGCACCACCTGGGTCCTCAACAGCGCGACCTATCGCGGCGAGTGGGCCGGCGGCGCGGCACTCTCGCACCGCCTGCCGACCGCCGTGCCGCTGGCGATCAACGTCGGCTACGCCTATGGCGGCGACGGCGGCCACGGGGTGCGGGCCGGGCTCGGCGGCGAGTTCTGAGCGCGCCTCCCGCCCGGCTCGGGCCGGGCGGGCTCGGGCCATCGCGTTGGTCCTGAGGCAGTCGACGCAGCAGGCCAGGCCTCTGGGTGACGGGCGTGCCCGCCATCCAGGGGTCGTCTTCGTCGGACCCCCATGCGATCGGGCGATAGGGCTTGTCTCCCGCATCGACTTGCGGACGGGTCGAATGCCGCCGAGCGGGGCGGCTCGTTCGCCAAACCCGACCCATCATTCCGGGGCACCGAAGGCGAGCCCGGAATCCCGAACCGCCGAGCCGACCCGAAAGGGCGGCGACGGTCGATTCGGACAGCTTCGCTGGCGGTTCTGGGTTCCGGGCTCGGCTGCGCGGCCCCGGACTGACGGGTCGGGTTTCAGGACGGTCGCGGTCGGGTCGTCGAACCGTGCTTCGCCTTTGGGGACGTCGGCCGCCCGCGACCCCCTCACCGCGCTCCGCGATGAAGGTCCCCGTCGATCAGCAGCGCGCTCTTGCCGTCGAGGCGGGTGCGGTAGACCTGCAGGTTCTCCATCACCCGCTGGACGTAGTTGCGGGTCTCGGTGAACGGGATGCGCTCGACCCAGTCGATCGCGTCGACCTCGCCCTTGCGCGGATCGCCGTAGGCGTCGATCCACTTCTTCACGTTGCCGCCGCCGGCGTTGTAGGAGGCGAAGGCGAGGATGTAGGAGCCGCGCCAATCCTCCATCAGCTCGCCGAGATGGGCCTGGCCGAGGCGCGCGCTGTAGATCGCGTCGGTGCCGAGCCGGTCCGGGTCGTAGGCGGCCGAGACGCGTCGCGCGGTGCGCTGGGCGGTGGCCGGCATCATCTGCATCAGGCCGCGCGCGCCGACGCCGGACTGCGCCCGCGGGTCGAACTGGCTTTCCTGGCGCGCGATCGCGAAGACCATCGCCTTCTCGACCAGCGGCACCGAGCCGAACGCCTCGTAGGTCGGGATGCCGATGGTGGGGTAGGCGTGCGCGTCGAGCGGCAGGCCGCGCTGCACCGCGAGCTTGCCGACGGCGACGAGGGCGCGGGCGTCCTTCATCTCGACGGCGAGGTCGCCGAGGGCCTGCACCTCGCGCGCATCGGTGAGGCGCTGCGCGGTGTCGATGTAGAGCGGAAGCGCCAGCTCCTTCAGCGAGACGGCCCCGAGCAGGCGCAGGGCACGGATGCAGAGCCGGTCGTCGAAGGCGGCGCGCGCCGGGCCGTCGAGGTCGGCGGGCGCGCGCAGCGCGAGGCTGGTCTGGCCGAGCTTGGCCCGGGCGAGCTGCCCGTAATAGGCGATCGGCTGCAGCGCCGCGGTCTCGTAGAACTCCTTGGCCGCATCGGCCTGCCCGAGGGCTTCGGCCGCCCGGCCCTGCCAGTAGGCGGCGCGGGCGATCGAGATCGGCGTCTCGGCGATGCCGGCGGCGAGCGCGAAGTGGCGGGACGCGGCCTCCGGGTCGCTGCCGAAGCGGAGCGCAATCCAGCCGGCGTGAAACTCGGCCTCGATCCGCTTCTCGACCGTGCGGGCCGGGTTGGCGCTCGCCACCGCGTAGGCGGTCCTGGCGTCGCCGAGGTCGATCAGCTTGCGCGCGACGATGCGGCGCTCGACCCACCATTCGTCGCCGTCGACGAGAACGTCCGGGTTGCTCGGCGCGGTCGCCAGCACGGCCGCCGCCTCGGCCGGCTTGTCGGCCCGGCGCAGGAACTGCGCCCGCGACAGGATGTAGGAGCTGTCGCTGCGCAGCGACGGCGGCACCGCGGCGAGGGCGGAGGCGGCCCCGGAGCTCTTGTCCTCGACGGCGCGGCGCGCCCGCACCAGGCTGGCATACGCGCCGCCGGCATAGGTCGCGGCCCGGCCGGCCGCCTCCCAGTCTTCCTTCAAGAGCGCACGCTCCATGCGGTAGCGGTGATCGATGCGGGTGAGCACGCCCGGGAAGGCGTCGGCGACCCTGGCCTCGAGCGAGCGGCCGAAGGTCTCGGAGCGCCACAGGTCGCGGACGAGGTCGGCGGCGTCCGCATCGAGCCCGTCCGCCTTGAACGCCAGCGCCAGGGCGAACTTGCCCGGCGCGCTCGCCGGCCGGGTCGCACCGAAATAGGCGCGCACCGTCGCCGGATTCCTGCGCTCGGTGAGCAACGCCTCCTCGGCGCGGCGGCGGAGCAGCGGGCCCGCCGGCCAGTCCGGGTTGGCGCGGGTGAAGGCGACGGTGCGCTCGAAGCCGATGCCGGCGCCGGCGCGGATCGCGACCCATTCGAGCAGCGCCCGCGCCGCCGGATCGGAGAAGCCGTCGCGCAGGCGGTCGCCGTCGGCGACCTTGCCCTTGCGGTAGAAGTCGATCGCCTGGCGCAGCTGGGCGACGTCGGTGTCGCCGACGCGGGCGATCGGGCCGAGGCCCGGCACCTCCGGCACGGGGG
>NZ_VRUV01000492.1:0-3406 GCF_008039455.1 Methylobacterium sp. WL116 | reverse complement strand
CTCCCGGCACCACCCCCGGCCGCCGCAGCCCGGCACGAAGGACCGAATGCAAGCCGCACCGACGCCCACGGACATCCTCGCCACGCTGGTGGCGTTCGACACCACCAGCGCGCTGACGAACCTGCCGCTGGTCGACTGGGTCCAGGATTTCGCGGGCTCGCACGGCGCCGCGGTCGAGCGGGTGATGGACGAGACGGGGGAGAAGGCCGCCCTGTGGATCACGGTCGGGCCGGCCGGCGTGCCGGGCTACGTGCTCTCCGGGCACAGCGACGTGGTGCCGGTGGCCGGCCAGGACTGGAGCCACGACCCGTTCCGGCTGACCGAGGCCGACGGCCGGCTCTACGGGCGCGGCACCTCGGACATGAAGGGGTTCGTCGCCGTCTGCCTCGCGCTCCTGCCGGAGATGGCGGCGGCGCCCCTCGTCCGGCCGCTCCACCTGGCCCTGTCCTACGACGAGGAGGTCGGCTGCCTCGGCGTGCGCCCGCTGATCGCGCGGATGCGGGCGATGGGCCTCGCGCCGCTGGGATGCTTCGTCGGCGAACCGACCGGGATGGCGGTCGTCACCGGGCACAAGGGCAAGCACGCCGCCCGCGTCACCTTCCGCGGCAAGGCCTGCCACTCGGCGCTGGCGCCGGCCGGCGTCAACGCGGTCGAGTACGCCGCGCGCTTCATCCTCCACGTCAGGCAGATGGCCGACGCGCTGGCGGCGTCCGGCGCGCGCGATCCGCTCTACGACGTGCCCCACACCACCGGGCTCAGCAGCGTCGTCCACGGCGGCACCGCCCTCAACATCGTGCCGGACCGCTGCAGCGTCGACTTCGAGTTCCGGGCCATCGGCGCGGACGATGCCGGTGCGCTGGCCCGGCGCGCGATCGCCTTCGCAACCGAGACCCTCGCCGCGGAGATGGCCGCGCGCGATCCCGCCTGCGGCGTCGCGGTCGCCCCGCTGATCGATTATCCCGGCCTCGAGACCGCGGCCGATTCCGCGCTGGTGACGCTGGCCAAGCGGCTCGCCGGCCGCAACGGCCACGCCAAGGTCTCGTTCGGCACCGAGGGCGGGCTGTTCCAGGCGCTCGGCGACGTGCCGGCGGTGGTGGTCGGCCCGGGCTCGATCGCCCGCGCCCACAAGGCCGACGAATTCATCACGCGCGCCGAGCTCGACGCCTGCGCCGCCTTCGTGCGCCGGCTGATCGCGGAGAGCTGCGCCGGGTGAAGGGCCGCTCAGGCGGCGCAGGACGCGCGCCTGGGTCGATCCGGCGATCGACGCGGCGTCGGGCGGCCCTATCTGTCCGACCGAAGCATTCGATCGCGCATCCTTCCCGCCGTCATTCCGGGGCGCCGCAGGCGAGCCCGGAATCCAGATCCGCCGACGGAGCAAGCCGGGTCACACCCGGCTGCTCTGGATTCCGGGCTCTGCTTCGCAGCTCCGGAATGACGTTCGGGGGACGGTCGGCGAAAGGATGCGCTCTCCGACAGGAAACCCCATGCGCCAGAACAAGCTCGGCCGGACCGGCCTCTTCGTCTCGGAACTCTGCCTCGGCACGATGACCTTCGGCGGCGGGGAAGGGATGTGGCGGCAGATCGGTGCGCTCGACCAGGCGGAGGCCGAACGCCTCGTCGGCCGCGCGATCGATGCCGGGATCAATGTCGTCGACACCGCCGACGTCTACGCCGAGGGCCTGTCCGAGCAGATCACCGGCCAGGCGTTGAAGGCCCTCAAGGTGCCGCGCGAGAACGTGGTCGTCGCGACCAAGGCCTACGGCCCGACGGGGCCGGGCGCGAACAGCCGCGGGGCCTCGCGGGTGCATCTGCTTGACGCGGTGAAGGCCAGCCTGAAGCGGCTGCAGCTCGACCACATCGACCTCTACCAGATCCACGGCTTCGACCCGGCGACCCCGATCGAGGAGACGGTGCGGGCGCTCGACATCCTCGTCCAGCACGGCCACGTCCGCTACGTCGGCGTCTCGAACTGGGCGGCCTGGCAGATCGTGAAGGCGCTCGGCATCTCCGAGCGCGAGGGGCTGGCCCGCTTCGAGAGCCTGCAGGCCTACTACACGCTGGCCGGCCGCGACCTCGAGCGCGAGATCGTGCCGATGCTCCGGAGCGAGCGCCTCGGTCTGATGGTCTGGAGCCCGCTCGCCGGCGGCCTGCTCTCGGGCAAGTATTCCGGCGACGCCGCCGGTGAGGGCCGGCGCGCCGCCTTCGACTTCCCGCCGGTGGAGCGCGGCCGCGCCGAATCCTGCATCGACGCGATGCGGCCGATGGCGGCCGCCCGCCACGTCTCGATCGCGCAGATCGCGCTGGCGTGGCTGCTGCACCGGCGCGTGGTGTCGAGCGTCATCGTCGGCGCCAAGCGCCTCGACCAGCTCGACGACAACATCGCCGCGACGCAGATCGAGCTGAGCGAACCCGAGCTCGACGCCCTCGACGCGGTCAGCGTCCTGCCGCGCGAATACCCGGGCTGGATGTTCGAGACGCAGGGCGCGCGCGCCAAGCAGCTGGCCGAGGCCGGGCGCAGGAATGCGCGCTAGCGAGAACCGACGGGTGCCGGCCGGCGATCTCCGCATCCCGGCCGCCATTGCCACGGCGGGGGTCGAGGCCTAGCTCGTGCGGGCCCCCTGAGAGGGCCGGCGCCGGGAATACCGGCGCGCGCCGCCTATCGTCGGAGACGCCCATCATGATCCGGACCCTCGCTCTGCCCGTCCTCGCGCTCGTCGCCGGCACGGTGCCGGGCTACGCCATCGACGTCGCCAAGACCGCCACGGTCGCCGCCCCGCCCGCCAAGGTCTGGCAGGCCATCGGCGACTTCTGCGGCATCGGCGACTGGCACCCGGCGGTGGAGAAGTGCGCGCTGTCCGAGAAGGACGGCATGAAGGTCCGCACCCTCTCGCTCAAGGGCGGCGGCACCCTCGTCGAGGAGCAGGTCTCCCGCGACGACAAGGTGATGAGCTACACCTACACGATCCTGTCCGGCCCGCTGCCGGTCTCCGACTACAAGTCGACGCTCTCGGTGGCGCCGGACGGCACCGGCTCGAAGCTGAGCTGGACCGGGACCTTCAACGCCAAGGGCGCCCCGGACACCGTCGCCACCGACGCGATCTCCGGCATCTACGAGTCGGGCCTGAAGGCCATCGCCGACAAGGCGAAGTAGGCCGGTTCGGTCGACGAACGAGCTGTTCCCTCCCCCCGCAGAGGGGGGAGGGAAACCGCGAACGGCGATCGCGGATCGAGCACCGCAATCGAAGCCAACGATTGACCGCCCGGCGGCGCGGGCTCAAAAACCGTCCGGCGCAAGCTGCGCCGTGTCAGGGAAAGCCGCCCGTGCCGACCAAGATTTCCGGATTCTCGCTCGCCGCCCTCCTCGCCGCCGCCGCGCTCGGCGGGTGCCAGCAGAAGGCCGCGGCGC
>NZ_VRUV01000491.1:0-3412 GCF_008039455.1 Methylobacterium sp. WL116 | reverse complement strand
GCATCAAGCGGCTCAGAATTTCCAGATGGCCGATCATGTTTCCCGCCGCACACGCCGAATGTCCTTGGGAAGATCCTGTGCCGGGATCACACGGTCAAGCATGCGACGGCCACGGTTTCAGATAAGCCCGGCGGCTATTCGGAAAGCACCCGTCAAAGCTGACAACCGAAAATCTAACCCGGCGCGGACTTGGGTCATACTCTGCCAGCATGTCGTGAAGCGGACCTTCCCAAGGTCTGCGATGGGTCGTGAGCAGAAGGACAACTGTGAGTTCGCGCATTGGCTGAGCCAATGCGCATTCCCTGGATGGTGAACCGCACAAAGCTCGGCATTTGAGGAAGCTTGCTACGTGGGTTCTGTAGCAGCGATCACCCGCAGCGCTTGAAGGGCTCGCAAGCGTCCCTCCAGAGTTTTAATCCTGGACCAGAGGCGCAGGCATTCGTCGGCGCTGACTGCAAACACCGGTTGAGGTGGTCCCGTGAAGAACCGCTCGATCGGAATATCGAGCACCTTGGCAAGCCTGTGCAAAGCCGCCCATTCTCTCTCGTCGATTTCGTTCATAACGAGAGGTACATACAAAATCGAGGAGAATTGTTCCTGGAAAAAAACCTACGTTTCTGTAACCAGTAAATGATCAAATTTTACCAGTATGACGCAATCGGTAGCAGTGGATGAAACTTTGCGCCATAGCCTCAGCGTAGTGCGGTGACGGAAGCTGAGGGCCGGACATGATATTCGTCACAAAAGCCGATGGCGAGGTGACCTACGTCAGCCCGGAGTGGTGCGCATTCACAGGGCAACCTGCTTCAGCGGCGATCGGGCATGGTTGGCTCGACTCGGTGCATCCCGATGATCGTGAGACGGCGGCTAATTTCCTACGCTGCGCCGCCGAAAAGCAGAGCGAGTACAGCTTCCGTCACCGCCTTCGACGAGCTGATGGAAGCTACGCTTGGGTTGCCGATGGTGCTGTCCCCTCCTTTGGTCCGCCTGATCACACGTTCCTCGGCTACCTTGGTTCGCTGACAGAACTCGGACCGAGCGGTTCTGAACCGATGACTGCCTACGGCTCGATCGGGCGCTTCGTTCCACCGCCTACCCACCCTGCGACGGCACCTGGTTCGACGCTGGAACGCGTGGCCGATCACCTGCTGATCGCCCATGGCCTCATCGAACAGGACCACGCCAAGGAAATGCTACCGGTGTTGAGGGAGGCCCTTTTCACGGCTGGGAGGCTTCTGGCACGGAGCATGACTGCACCTGCCGCAAAAGATCGTGTCCATTGAGGTGCGTCGCTCACATCATCGCCGACCAAAAAATCTCCGTGAGAACAACACCTTGAGCGAGCAAAGTTTGCTTTCTACCCTCCTCGGACATCGACACGGCCGATGCACAACATGGGTTGATGCCAACCACGCGACGATACGTATATGATGAGAGCGGACGTATCGAGGAAGCAACTGAGTTTGAGTCGATCCGCGTAAGCCACTGCTTCAACCGCAAACACCCGGCAGTGGGCCACAGAGTCTAAAAGCAGTCACTTTGGATGGACGAGGCCTCCTTTCCGTCCGCTCCGGCCGTAGGTCTTCATCCACCAAGCTGCCCCGTAGCGAGCCATTAGAGGGGCCGCATTGGGCCGGGAGCAGTCTCGGCGACGATGTCCGCTTTCATACATCGCCGCCTCGAAGCGGACCGGCTGAAATCCACCCTACTCGGACGTTCAGGGATTGGGTACCAAGCGTCAGATTTCCACTACTAGCCCCCCATCGTGGCCAACATCGTCCTCGCCGCGCTGGCCTTGATCAGGGTACCGGCCGCCGCGGTCGCCTTCCCCAAGGTGTCGAAGGTCTACGGGGCGGACGGTCGCCGCGTGGCGGTGATCAAGCGGACGAACTTTGGGACCAAGGTCTACGGGCAGGACGGTCGGCGGGTCGCCACTATCAAGGGCGGCAGCAGATAGCCGAGGTGCGATCGGTTTCACTCAAAGCGGGGGGCCTGCGGGCCTTGTTCAACGACAACCGTCCGGAGGGAGTGGGCGACATCGTACGCTTGATGGCGGGTCAGGCCGGTCACCATGGCGTGCTCGTCCCTGTAAACGGTGTAGGTCCCCTCATCGGTAGCGCGGATGCGGATCATGGGAGCCTCCGAGTAGACTACGTATGTCTAGCTCCTGGCCGAACAGCAGCAAGAGGGGCCCGGTAGGTATCTGTTAACTGTGGCGCGTCGAGTGGACTGTAGCGATCAGCCATGAGCTGCGTGTCGGCAGCACCGCGACCGGTGAGATGGGCCACGGCGCGGCCTCACCGATGCAGCCGCATCAGGCCCGCTCCTGCGACACCGCAGAATGGGCCCAGGGTGGCACAGGCGGGCTCGATCATCCGGAACCGACAATCAACCGCATCGCTGCATCCTGCACCTCGAAGCCGCATCGCATACTGTCTCGTGCTGATGAGGGTGGACCTGCCCAGGGGGTGCCTTGATCGCTACCACCGGCGATCGAAGTGGAATTGACCCCTGAACAGTTAGAGAACACAGTCTTCAGGCGATGAGCGAGCATCAAGAGTACAGGCTCAGGATCGACGCCTTCCGTCCTGAAACCCTCCCCATGGCCAGGCTAGCCGAGTACATGGCCGAACTCGCGCGCCTGCTCGGCGAGCAGGACAAGGTCCATTTCGAGAAGGTGGAACCCGGCAGCGCGGTCCTTGTGACCGTGGTCGAAGCGTCAGCAGCTCCAAAGGTGGATTTACGGGTCCGGCAGGTCCGCGAGGGTAGAGGGCCCGTGGAAGCCTTGAAGGCCTTCCGGGGCCTGGACGATCTGCTCGCGAAGGACAATGCGATCGGCACGCTTACATCTGCCGATGGAGCAACGACGGCTTCTACGATCTCGGCAACGCGCCTGCGCAGCCCGAGGGGGCGACGTAATGAGTTGGCTTGGCTCGGGGATTGACGAGTTTAGCTAGCGGCCTGCAGTCTTGGTTTTAGAGCGCGTTGCGAAGGCGTTGCTCTGACCCACTCGCACGGTGGTCGAAAACAGCGAGAGCCGGCAGCTACGGTCCTGGAGCGTGGCCGGCGCATTTGCAATCCCTACCTCGTGGCGGCCCTAGTGCAGTGACGCGGACGAAGGATTCACGGGCGGGATGAGGTGTGCGAGTCTGGGCGATGGCTCAGACTGTCTGCGTGTTTCCCTATGCAGCCGACGTGACCCGGCTCGCTGCGATCGCGCAGGATCGATCGCGCCCACTCAAACACATCCAGCGTGCCCGCATCGTCCTGCTCTCAGCCGAGCGTCTAGGGCCTGTTGTCGTCTGAACGGATTGGCTTGGCTAGCGTTTTCGTTTCTCTGAGCAGGAGGGACGATGCTGAGCGACGCCCAGTGGTCTGAACTGGAGCCTTTGGTCGAGGCCTGCCGGCCCAA
>NZ_VRUV01000490.1:0-3419 GCF_008039455.1 Methylobacterium sp. WL116 | reverse complement strand
ACGACCTCGGGCGAGATCTTCTTGTTGAGCTTGACGTAGTTCTCGAACTCCGAGAGCACCGAGCGCGCGAGCGCCTCGGCCTCGACCTTGTCGCCGAGCGCGAAGATCGCCGGGTCGCGCGTGGCCTGGAGGGTGTCGCCGACCACGAGCTGGCCGGTGCGCGACCGGTCGAGCCCCTCGATCCGGGTGAGCACCGCGGGCGCGCGCACCCCGGCGGCCCAGACCTTGATGTCGGCCTCGATCCGTCCGCCGTCCTTCAGCGTGAAGCCCGCGGCGTCGGCGCCGGTCACCAGGGCGCCGGTGCGCACGTCGACCGCGAGGTCGGCCAGGGTGGCCGCCGCGGCCCGGGAGACGCGATCGGGGAAGGCGGCGAGCAGGCGCGGGCCGCTCTCGATCAGGGTGAGGCGGAGCTTTTCGCGCAAGGCGCCGGTGCCGTAGCCGGCGATCACGTCGACGGCGTGCTTCAGCTCGGCCGCGAACTCGACGCCGGTCGCGCCGCCGCCGACGATGGCGATCCGCAGGCTGGCCTCCGAGCGCAGCGCCGCCAGCACCTGCCCGCGCAGGCGCCGGTGCAGCGCTTCCGCGTCGGAGAGGTCGTCGATCGTGGCGCAATGCTCGGCCACGCCCGGCGTCCCGAAATCGTTCGCGCGGCTGCCGAGGGCGAGGATCAGCACGTCGTAGCCGAGCTGCGTCGGCGCGAGGGCCGCTCCGTCGCCCTCCGCGACGAAGGGGGCGAGGGTCAGCTGCCGCGCGGCACGGTCGACGGCCTGCAGCGAGCCGAGCCGGAAGCGGAAATGGTTGGCCTTGGCCTGCGCGAGCAAGCTCAGCTTCTGCCGGTCCGGCAGCGCGGTGCCGGCGGCGAAGGTGTGCAGCATCGGCTTCCAGACATGGGACAGGGCCCGGTCGACCAGGGTGACCTGCGCCGCCCCGCTCCGGCCGAGGCGGCGGCCGAGGCCGGTCGCCACCGTGATCCCGGCGATGCCGCCGCCGACGATCACGATGCGGGTCGGTTCTGCCATGCCGGTTCCATCCTCGAGGTCGTCCCGGATCGGTCCGGTCGATGCTCGAACGCGCGCCACCGCGCCGCGGTTCGCTCGGTGCGCGACCGGACCCGGCCTCCGGGGGGCGACGGAACCGCTGCCGATCCGCTCGGCCGAACCCGGTCAGCTCAGGGTTCGCCCTCGACCTCGGAGGAAACTCGGATGATGCGGGTGCAGCGGCTTTGCTGGGTTGCCGTCCTGGCCGTTCTCGGCCGTGCCGATACAGCTTTCGCGCAGGAGCGGGGCCCCTACACCGACGACCTCGTGAAGTCGACATGGCCGCGCGGCGCCCGGATCGGCCTCGGCGCTCCCGTCTCGGAGCCCGATCACGGCCAGGGAACCGGCCCGAACGCGTCTCAGGACGCACGCTCCACGCGGTCCCATCGGCCGGTGCCGATGAGACCGGATGCGCGCTCCTTTCCCGATCAGCTCTCCAGCTCGCTGTCCCAGTACAGGTAGTCGAGCCAGGTGTGGTGGTAGTCGCGGTGGTCGAACTCGGGTTGGCGGTGGTGCAGCTCGTAGCGGGTCGGGCGGCGCGGCTCAGTCAGCAGTGGCATCTCGGCCTCGTGCGGGGTGCGGTTCGCCTTGCGCAGGTTGCACGGGCTGCAGGCGGCGACGACGTTCTCCCAGGTGGAGAGCCCGCCGCGGGAGCGCGGGTTGACGTGGTCGAAGGTCAGGCCGCCCGAGGGCAGGCGCAGGCCGCAATACTGGCACGAGAAGCTGTCGCGCAGGTAGATGTTGTAGCGGGTGAAGGCGGGGCTGCGGGCCAGCGTCACGTAGTTCTTCAGCGCCACCACGCTCGGCACCCGGAGCGCCCGGCTCGGGCTGCGCGCCTCGACGTCGTAGCTCGCCACCAGCGTCACGCGGTCGAGGAACAGGGCGGTGAAGGCGTCCTTCCAGCTCCACAACGAGAGCGGGTTGTAGGAGAGCGGCCGGTAATCCGCGTTGAGGACGAGGGTCTGGAGATCCATCATCGGCGCGACTCTTCGAACGAAAGCCATACGGGACAACGCGCGAGATCGACATTGCGCGCTGTCCCGAGGACAGGGTCGACGGGGGGATGGGGCTCTCGTGCGTCCGGGCGCGGGATCCGGCGGCCCGGCGGCGGCACCGTCTCGGCCGGAGGCATGGGACACGCGTGGCGCGCCGGGCGCGGTCGGCGACCGGCTGGGGCGGATACATCCGGCTCGCGGCGGGGTCCGGGTGCCAATCCGGTCGATCCCAGCCCTTCGCGAAGTGACGAAAAGGCCCTCTCCATCGGGGCTTAGTCTAATAGCAGCGTGACAGCCTTGTGAAGCTCCGCCCTGTCGCGGCCGACGCCGCACCCACAGATCGGTGGATCGACGGGGTCTTCGAAGCCGACGGCTGCCGGGACGAGGGGGCGCGTCAGCCCCAGCGCACGAACATCGCGATGAACACGGCGACCATGCTGGCCAGGAGCAGCGGGTGGCCGTCGACGATCGCGAACACGAGCAGGGAGATCGCGCCCGTGGCGATGCCGAGCATGACGGCGACGGCGGTCGGGTTCATCGCAGCATGGCTCGCGGCCGTTCAGATCTGAGCTCGGGGTCCGCCATCGATCCGGCCTCCGGCAGACCCCGTATCACGATCCGCGGATCGGCGCGGCACCGATCGGCGCCGCGCCGCGCACCGGGGCGATCAGTCGCCGACGACCTTGCCGTCCGGGCCGACCTTCACGGTCTGCTCGCGGTCGGCCAGCGCCACCTTGATCTCGTACTGCACCGATTTGCCGTCGCGCTCGACCTCGGCCTCGTAGGCCTTGCCGCCGCCCGCCTTCTGCTCGGCGATCGTCAGCGCGTCCTTCAACGACGTGGTGGCGTTCTGGAAATCGGCCGGCTTGAGGCGGGTGAAGTACCGCTCGATCGGCTGGTTCTCGGTCTTGTAGAGCGCGCCGCTGTCGGCATTGATGCCGTACTCGACGAGCTTGCCGTCCGGATAGACGACCTTGATGCTGTAATGCGTCGGGTTCTTGCCGTCCGCCTTCTCGAAATCCGCGTCGATGGCGCGGCCCTTCTCGCCCTGGGCCTCGGCCGTGGTCAGCGCCTGGGCGAGACCGACCTTGGTGGTCTTGGCGAGCTGGAACTCCTTCTGGTCGGACTCGGCCCTGGCCGCATGCGTCAGGCCGAGCGGAGCGGCGAGCAGGCCGGCGGCGATCAGGCCGGCGGTGAGGGTGAGACGGTTCGGCATGGCGTCGACTTCTTTCCCAATGCAGATGGTGGCCCGAATAACCGATCGACCGCCGCTTGGTTGCCTGCCCATCGAAAGACCTGTCCAGGCTCTCGCCGGCGGCCACGGCGCGTCGCCGGCCGCCGCGTCGAGACGGTCAGCGGCGTCCGGCGCGGTCGCGCAGGTTCGCGA
>NZ_VRUV01000048.1:0-16337 GCF_008039455.1 Methylobacterium sp. WL116 | reverse complement strand
GCCATGGCGCAGCCGTTCGAGGTCGAGGGTGCGATGAAGTGGGCGCTGCGGCCGTTGGGCCGCATCGTCAGCCCCTTCTTCACCCCTAGCACCAGCGTCGAGCGCGGGCGCCCAGAACGGCCTGCGCTATGCCTACTTCCCGGAGACGCGGCGCCTGGCGATCGAGTCCGACGCCGGGGTCGCGCTCTACGACACCGGCGAGCACCAGATCTCGGGTGTCTCCCAGTCCGACGGCGCCCTGCGCTTCACCGGGCCGCAGGGCAGCATCGCCCTCGATACGCTGCGCCGCCTCGCGCCGGACGCGCCGACGCCCGCGCGCGACGCTTCTCCCGCTTCGGCCCCCGCCCCCGCTTCCGCTCCTGCTACGGCGCCGGACTCGTCGGGCGACGGGGACGTGTTCACGAAGATCGAGCGGCTCGCCGAGCTTCACGGCCGCGGGGTGCTGACCGAGGCCGAGTTCGCCGAGAAGAAGGCCGATCTGCTCTCGCGGCTCTGAGCCGGCGCCCCATATCGCAGGGGCGGCCGCGTTCCGGGCCGCCGGACCCCGCATGGCCTCGATCGGCGACCTCCTCGACATCTCCACGATCTATCACGAGCCCGCGGTGGAGACGTTTCCGCGCGGGCGCGAGATCCTGGCGCGCTACCCGGACGCGACGCGCATCCCGGTGCCCTCGCACTGGAACATCCCGGCGCTCCACGGCAACGAGGGCTCGGTCGAGGACTGGGTCCGGATCAAGCGCTCGACGCTGGTGCTAGGGGTGAAGAAGGGGCTGACGATGCGGCCCAACGGCCGCAGCGCCCACTTCATCGCACCCTCGACCTCGAACGGCTGCGCCATGGCCTGCGCCTACTGCTACGTGCCGCGGCGCAAGGGGTTTTCCAACCCGATCTCGCTGTTCGTGAACGTCGAGGCCGCCTGCGCGGCGATCGCGCGGCATGCCCGGAAGCAGGGCGCGCTGCCGGAGCCCGACACCATCGATCCCGCCGCCTGGGTCTACGACATCGGCGAGAACGGCGACCTCTCGGTCGACGCGGCGATCTGCGACAACGTCCGCGACCTCGTCGCGCTGTTCCGCACCCTGCCCAACGCCAAGGGCTCGTTCGCGACCAAGGCGGTGAACCGCGACCTGCTCGCCTACGACCCGCAGGGGCGCACCCGCATCCGATTCTCGCTGATGCCGGCACGGATCGCCAAGGTGGTCGACGTGCGCACGACGCCGATCGCCGAGCGGATCGCGGCGATCGACGACTTCGTGGCCGCGGGCTACGAGGTCCACGTCAACTTCTCGCCGGTCATTCTCTACGAGGGCTGGGAGGCGGATTGGCGGGCCTTGTTCGCCGAGATCGACGGCACGCTGTCGGACGCCGCCAAGGCCCAGCTCAAGTGCGAGATCATCCTGCTGACCCACAATGCCGGCCTGCACGCGGTCAATCTCGGCTGGCACCCGCGCGCCGAGGAGCTGCTGTGGCGGCCCGACATCCAGGAGGCCAAGGTCTCCGAAGGCGGGGGCGCCAACGTCCGCTACCGCGCCGGCTGGAAGGGCCGCTGGCTCACCCGCTTCAAGGCGGTGCTCGCGGAGACGATGCCGTACTGCACCGTGCGCTACGCGTTCTGAGCGGCGGGATCGAACCGTTCTCCGCCCCTGGGCGTTCCCGACCGCATCCGGGAGGACCGACCATCATGAGCGATCACGCACGGTACCTGAGCGAGGCGGTGCAGCTGGCCGCCGACAACGTCTGCGACGGCGGCACGCCCTACGGCGCCGTCCTGGTGCGCGGCGACGAGGTCCTGGCCCGGGTCGCCAACAACGTCCACACCACCAACGACCCGACCGGGCATGCCGAGATGGTGGCGCTGCGCGAGGCGAGCCGGCGCCTCAACAGCCGCGACCTGTCCGGCAGCGTGATGTACGCCAGCGGCCAGCCCTGCCCGATGTGCCACGCCGCGATGCGGCTGTCGGGCATCCGCGAGGGCTACTTCGCCAACGCCGCCGCCACGGCCGGCGAGTTCGGGCTGCTCGGCGCCGAGATCTACGCCGAGCTGTGCCGCCCGCTCGACGCGCAGCCTATGCGGCTGAAGCACCTCGACGTGCCGGACGCGACCGCGCCCTACGCGGCCTGGAAGGCGCGCAAGGACGAGGCCTGAGCCGATCGGCTCGGCGCGTCCCGGTCAGTGCGTCCAGGGCGCCGTGCGGTTGAACTTGAAATTGTCGGAGTAGGACAGGCCCTTGCGCGGGGGGGCCGTCTTCGGCTCCTCGACGCGGTAGACGATGCCGGCCTTCTTGGCGTAGGCGACCGCATCCTCGAGGGTCTCGAACTTGAGGTGGACCTGCTGCAGCATGTCGCCCGAGCCGGTCCACCCCATCAGCGGGTCGGTCTCGCGCGGCGCGGTCTGGTCGAAATCGAGGTGCCAGACCTTGGTCCGGGCCGTCCCCGACTGGGACGCGTCCTTCGACGGCTGGAAGATGCGGGCGCTCGACATGGCCTTCAGACACCGCTCCGGAAATCGATGGTCGGGGCGATAGGATTCGAACCTACGACCAGCTGGTCCCAGTGTTACCCCCATTTCAGGTCTCACACCATGGGGCGTTATGGCCTCATGGCGATGCGAAAAGCAACGATCCTGGCCGCAGAGCCAAGGCTTCCCTGCAAATTCTCAGCACCTGCCACCCCCATTGCATATCACACGTCATATCTGTCCAACGAAGCCGACACCCGTTGGGGTCTTTGGTCGAGGCCATCGCTCAGATGGACGAGAAATGTTCGCAAGCAACGCATTAACCATGAACCATCGACCAAGACATCTCAGCTCGTCTCGGCACTCCTACAGAAAGGATTTATTCGCAAAAACGTGCTATGATTCAGTTCAAATAGGGATCGTGGCGCACTTATTGCTCGCTCGGTCCTCCCCACTTCAATCCCTGTGTCACACCGGTGCAATCTGTCCCGCTCGCGGAAACGCGGTCGTTCGGCTGTGCCGCCGTGAACTATGGAGGCCGCCGTAGATGGATGCAGAGCGCCAGATCACTCCGCTCCATCACGTCGCGTGCGATTATCCCCTCGCCACTCCCCATGGCTCATCCATTCGCGTTCTTATCACCGAGGACGGTGTATCCCCTGTCCTCCTCGATTGGTTCCTCGCGCCCAGGAACCGCAACAAGAGTCGAACCTGGCAGCGTGGCTATGCCCAAGCCTTTGGCCTGTTCTATGATTTCGCGCGCCAGCGTGGGCACGTCTACGAGCGCGGTTCCAACCAGCGTGAGGTTCTGTCGGACTTCGCGGAGGCGCTTCTCTGCGGCACAATTCAGCCTGGCGGCGATGACGAGAGCGGCTTGTTCTGGCCGAAGCTATCCTTCGGGGTCGCGGATGCTCACATCAGACGCCTGACGAAGCTCTCCGATTTCTGTGTCGAGCGTCACGGCAACGAGGCGCTCAACCCCTGGATTGCCGCAGATTGGTCTGAACGCCTGGCGCAATTCCGGCTGTGGGATGTCGGCAACCAAAGGTCCCTACTCAAGCATCTTGGTGACCGGCGTGCGGCCTGGGACCGCACAGCTCACGCTCGCGACTTCGACCTCGGACCTGGTCCGAAGATCGATCCTTCGCGCCCTCCTTACTTCCCGCCTAGCAAGTTCGCCGACCTCATAAAGGATGGTTTCTCGGTGCCGAGCCGGAACGGCCGCGGCCCCTTGCATCTGCGTATGCACGTCCGGGACATGATGATTGCCATCCTCCAGGGCGCAGGCGGTCTCCGCGAGTCGGAGCCATTCCATCTCTTCCTCGACGATGTCCGGGAGGACCCCAGGGCCGCTGGATCCGCCCTCGTGCGTATCCATCACCCCAGCGAGGGCAAGTACCGTACGTTCAATCGCACCGACCGTAAGTGGCATACGAGGAGCCGAGAGGAGTTTCTCCGTGAGCAGGGCCTCTGTCCCCGCCATAAGGTGGGGCAGCTTAACCTCTTTGCCGGATGGAAGGATCCCCTCCTCGTCAAGGAGAAGTCAGGCGACTTCTACATGGAGGTTCAGTGGTTCCCGGTCTGGTGGGGAGAGATCTTCTGGAGCCTTTATCGGTCCTACCTGCGCGTCAGGCCGGTCACGAAGCACCCATTCCTGTTCGTGACCCATCGTGGAGCAGACAGCGGTGGTCCCTACACCATCAAACAGTACAACAAGAAGCTCGCCAGGGCGGTCGGTTTGGTGGGTGTTGAGCCGGTGAAGGAGACCGGCGGGACGTCGCATGGGTTGCGACACCACTACGGGCAGATCCTGGCCGATGCCGGCGTCGAGATGACGGTGATCCAGAAGGCGATGCATCACAAGTCGCCGGAGAGCACAGCCATCTACACGCGGCCGGAGGCCGACAAGGTCAATCGGATACTGAGCGGAGCGGTTGCGCAGCAGGAGCGCATCGAGCTTCCGTCACTGATGGGGGGTTGATAACGATGGGTTGCGTCGCCGATCTGCCGCCCATCGCGGTCGCTCGCCAGGGTGGGACCGATGCCACCTCATTCGTGGCCGCCGACGAGTCGTGCCTCACGCTGCTTGAGCCCTTCGAGACAAGCCGAGCTAAGGCTGCGGTCGACGCCATCGCGGTGATCCTGCGCGCCAAGCCTCGGCCGATGGGTGAAGCTTTCAGGCTGCTCGACACTCTGAGCGAAGCCTCCACCCGTGACGAATTCATCACTTCGCTCGACGCCATCCATGTCGCATTCGTTGCACGCCGGTTCCCACAGGCGGAATTCGTGCTGCTCTGTCTACATCTGTACGTGCGAGGCGTAGTCCTTTTCCCTCGGAACTTCGTCCGGGGTGGCGAGACGCTCTTCAGTCCCGTTTACACCAACCAATCGACGCCGGTGACAGCCTCTACCGCCCCCGAGCTCGCCTCATTGCAGGAACGGGTCCGGCGCCATGCCCGCGCCAAGGCGAACAACAATCTGGATCTCGTCTCCCGCTGGGCAATCCGTGCGGTTGTGACGGTCGGTCCGTTCACCCCCGACCTCGTCCTAGACGAAAGCATCGCCAGAATCTTGGCTGAGTTCGCGCCGGCGCAGGACCGGAAATATTGGGCATTCCGGGAGGCCATCCACGCCATCAATCGAAGTGCCGGCTCGGACGGGTTCACCGGCGATCTCAACACGATCCTCCGGCCCCTGGTGAGGGCGGAGCATGCGCTGGCAGCGGTGTCGACGACGGTGCCAGCTCGCCGCAGCACCCGCAGGTCGGACCAGACCTTCGCCTGGGCCCTCATGAAGGACCGGAGCGTCGAACCTTGGCGGCATCTCCTAGCGTCGTGGATCGGTAGCATGAAGGCGCGCAAGCGCCTCACCTCCGATGTCATGCTCGCAAACCATCTGCTCGATTTCCTGATCCTCAATCCCGAGGTGACCCGGAACCCAGCCGAATTCCTGAGGGCCGATTATCCACTGGCGGGAACGTTCCTCGTCTACATCGCGGAAAAGAAGACGGAGACCATTGCGAAGGCACACACCTTCTTCGAGTACGCCCTCGATACCCTGTGCTGCATCGATGACGAGGGGACGCCTTACCGCCTGCGTGGGTTCGCGAACCCTGTGCCGCAGGACGCCATCCCACCATCTCGTACCTACTCCGGAGGTCAGACCCACCGTCTTGCCATGCCCGTGGCATGGGTGACGATCCTTCAGGACATCATCACGCGCGATGGGTTCCGGTGGGCCAAGGAGACCTTCGCCAGCTCGGACTGGTTGCGCGTCGCCGACCCTGTGACGGGCGAGGCTACGAGCGTCTGGAACCCGGTGCGCGCCTACCTCGTGCTGCTCAAGCTCTACCTGCCGCTGCGGACGCATCAGGTGCGCATGCTGGACAGTGGCGAGGGAGACCGAGACGTGATCGACGCCTCGTCCAGGACCTGGGTGAAGAACGGCTTCGGCGTCGCCCTGAGCGAGGCGGATCAGGGCGTGTTGCGACGCATCTGGGACCCGGAGCGCACGAGCTGGTTCACCGGGATATTCGTGAACACGAACAAGACACAGGACCGGGTCGGCGATGTCGATCAAGGCTATGTCATCCCGTGGGAGAACGAGCAGGTCATCAGGCTGGTTCTCGACCTGCGCGAGTGGCAGGTCCGCTACAACCCGTTGACGTGTCCCACGCCCTTCGAGCATCTGCCGGACGCCCGTGAGGCGAGTTCCGACGTGGTCGCCTGCACGCCTGCCCGCTACTACCTCTTCCGGGATGCAACGAGCGACAAGCGCGCTGTCCCCGTGACCTCATCCAGGATGCGTGGCTTCTGGAACGCCCTGTGCGCGGAACTGGAGGAGGAGCTTCAGCGTCGCGGCATCCGCAATCAGGATGGCACGGCAATCGAGATCATCGATAGCTGGCGGGACGAGCCGTCGGGTTCGGTGCCGGCGACGTCGATCTTCGATTTGCATTCCCTCCGGGTGACCGGCCTGACCGCTTTCGCGAAGGCCGGCGTCCCGATAGCCGTCCTCAGCAAGCTGGTGGCGGGGCATGCCAGCATCCTGATGACGCTCTACTACGCCCGTCTGGACATCGGATACGTGAGCGAGGTCCTGACCGACGCCCAGGTGAAGCTCGACGGCCAAGCCCAGACGGAGATGGCTTCATTCATCAAAGCTTTGTCGGTGACGGAGCTGTCGCTCCGAACGGTCTGCAACTCCGTTCAGGGGCTTGAGAGCGCGAAGAGAACGCAGCCCGCCATCTGGCAGTGGATGGACCATGGCATCTGCCCGAACGGCCGCACGAGATGTCACGAGGGAGGGGAGGCCGTGGTCGACCAGAAGGACCGCAAGTTTCACGGTCCGGTGCGAGGAGGAGCAGGCAATTGCGCCCTGTGCCGGTTCTTCGTGACCGGTCATCAGTTTTTGCCGGGCCTCGTCGCGAAACTCAACGAGACGAGCTTCGAGGCAACCGAGCGATCCCGGACCTGGCGTTCCCGGAACCAGGCCGAGCAAGGGCTGCGGGCAGCTCGCATCGCGGCGGAGGATGCCGGAGAGGCGCAACGGCCTCAACAGGATGCTGAGTTGATCCGGGCTTCCAGTGCGGCCGAGGATGCGATGCACGAGCTCGATGTCTGCGCCGAGACGATGCACGCCTACCACAACCTCGTCGAACAGGCGGTGGCCATTGCGCGTCGGGAGGTCCCAGCTACGGACGATGCGGCCGGATCGAAGGAAACCGCCCTCATCGTCAATGCTCCGGAAGGCAGCAGCATCGACATCGACTACGTCGAGGTTCCGGAGTTCGAGCTGGTCGACGAGATCTGCCGGACCTCTCGTTTCTACCGGTCCATCAACTGGACGACCGCCAACCTGCGTCGGAAGGAGATCTTCAACCGGATGCTCATGCGTAACGGGTTGGAGCCCGTCTACGTCGGGCTATCCGACGAGATCAGCAAGATCGCACTCGACGCCGCGTCGGACCTGCTGAGGCGGCGGATGTCGCGAGGCAAGCTCAATCGCCTCATGAGCGGTGAGACGCGCCTGAAGGAACTCGGCCTCCTGGAGGAGACGGTGTCCTTGATCGAGCAACAGATCGGACGTCCCGTCCACCGTGTCCTCATGATCGAGGCTTCCGGTGAGCCGACGGCGAAGTGGCCTCTGCTCATCCCGGCTCCGGCGCTCGTGGAGGCTTGACCAATGGCACAGCCATCCATCGTACCCGTCATCCTCACCTTCCTGGAACCCTACCTGGACGAGATCGAAGCGGCTTGGCAGGCGTCGCCTGCCGCTCGCCGTGCGCCGACGTTGCCGCATCTTCCGGACGGCAAGGTCAACGTGCGCCAACTCGTGCGCTCGCTCATCGAGCGCGATCAGGCGGACGCTCTCAAGGTCGGACGGGCCACCCTTTTGCGGGAATCCCACGAACAGCATTTCTTCAACAAGCGCGATCTAGCCGGTCCGGTGAATATCGTCGCCAAGGTTCAGGGCCTCAAGCCAATCGGGAGCAGAGCCCTGCAGGATGCAGAGGACGGTGCCGTGCGGCAACGCCTCGCGGAGGGCCGCGCCGAAGCGAAGAGGCAGTCCGAAGGCCATCTCGAAGCGAGGGTGTTCGTCGCTGATCTCGTCCGACGAAACGCCGAGTTGGAGACGGAAAACACGAACCTCCGGAACCGGCTCCTCCACGTGCAACGGACCGGCGCCCTCGTCAGGACGGAGCCCGTACGATGAGTCTGGTCGGTTCAACGGAAACGGTAGAGGGAGTTGTCGCATCCGTGTTGAGCCAGCTTGCCGCCGGCGCGATTTTCTCGATGCGGACAGCCGGCGGTGCCGACGTCAGGATCGTCCTGGATGGTCAGGGCCTTGAGCCGGAGATGGGCGATCCGCTGCGAGTTGCCGGCCGTTGGCGTGAGCATCCAACGTACGGGTGGCAGTTGCATGCACCCTCGTCGACCTGCCGCCGCATCGTGCCCAGGAACGCCCTTATCGTTCCCTGGCTCTGCAGCCTGCCCGGTATCGGTCCCAAGCGCGCGAAGCGCTTGACGGAACACTACGGGAGCGACCTCGGCTCCGTGCTCGGAGGCGGAGCGCCGATTGAGGACATCGCCCGGGTCATCGACGACGAACGGCCGCACCTGGCCGCTCGGATCGCCGGAAACATCAACATGAGCTGGGTGACGCTCATGGGCGAGTACGAGACCACGGTCTGGCTTGAGGAGCAGGGTATCGTAGATGCAGGAGTCGCTCGGATGGTCCGATCGCTGATGGGTGCCGGGGCGTCGGCGATCCTCGCAGCCAATCCTTATGTGCTTTCCGGCATCCTGCCTTGGCGCCAAGTCGACTTGCTGGGGCGGCGCATCCTTGAGGCACAGCGGCCAGGAAGGACTATCGGACTATCCACGGAGCGTCTCGTTGGGGCGGTGGATGCCGAGATGCGCGAAGTGACCTCAAGGGGTGACACCGCCGCTCCCAAGGACGCTTTCATGGACGACGTGGCGAAGCGGATAGGCCGCGAGCCAACGCCGGAACTCACTGCAACCCTCGTCACGGCCGCCGTTCGAAACCAAGCCGTCATCGACGGTGGGATGGTCTGGCGGTCGCCGGGCTGTGCGGTGATGGAGGATGAGGTCGCGGTCCGTTGCAGGCGCATGGCGCTTGGGCTCGAAGCGTCCGGGCGTGTCCTCGTTCCCCTACGTCACGCCCTGGCCGAAAGGGTCGAGACGTTGGCCGCGGGTGATCGGGCGTTGCATCGGGAGCAGAAGGAAGCCGTCTGTAAGGTGCTGGGAAGCGCGTTGAGCTGCCTCGTGGGAGGGGGCGGGACGGGAAAGACGAGCACCTGCCGTGCCATTGTCGAGATCTGGGAAGGGCTAGGCGGCCGCGTGGAGATGGCCGCCTTGTCGGGGATGGCGGCTCTTCGGCTCACGGAGGGAGTGCGCCGCGGCGGGAGGCAAGGCCTTCCGGCGCTGACCATCCATCGTCTTCTGCTCGGGCTTCGAAAGAGGCGGGACGGCGCGACGCACTGGGCTGCCCACGGGAACGTAGGCGATGAAGACGTCGACCTTCCACTGCTGGACGAGCGGACGCTTCTGATTGTCGACGAGGCCTCGATGGTCGGCCTCGGCGAGATACACCAGATCCTCGATTTCCTGCCGCCCGGTTGTCGCTTGCTGCTTGTTGGGGACCCGTTCCAGCTTCCACCGGTCAGCTTCGGCATCTTCTTCCACCGGTTGGTGGCGTTCGACCAGGTCACGGCGAGGCTGACCACGGTCCACCGGCAGACGGAAGCTTCGGGCATCCCCATGATCGCCGCCGCGATCAGATGCCGGACGCTCCCTCCCCTACAGCGTTTCACCGGGGTCGCTGCCGGCGTGTTCATCGTCCCCTGCGACGAGGAGGATCTCGACATCGCCGTGGAGGAGGTGGTGGAGATCCTCGATGACGAAGGAACTTTCGCCGACCTTCGCATCGTGGCCGCCTTCAACGAAAGCGGCGCCGGGTCCGTGCTGGGGCTGAACACGCGGTTTCATGACGCGCATGTGGCGCGAACAGGCGCACCGAGCATCAAGGGCTGGTTGGGGCAGTGGTTCGCCTTGGGCGAGCCGGTGGTGCACGTCAGAAACGACTACGAAAGGAGCTTGCGCAATGGCTCGCTGGGGACGGTTGTCGCCGTCGACGAGGAAGCCCGCGGCTTGACCGTCCGGTTCGACGGCATCGACCGTGAAGTCCAGTTTACCCGGGACCGCCTCATCGATCTGGCACTCGCCTACGCGATTACCGCCCATCGGGCTCAGGGGAGCCAGGCGAGGCGGGTCGTGATCCCCATTCCCAACAGTGAATGGATCGATCCGACGTGGGTGTACACGGCGCTCACCCGCGCAGAGGAGCAGGCCGTGTTCGTTGGAGACCCGAAAGCCTTGGCGGCGGCCCTTAAGCAAACCCCGGCATACGAGAGGAGGATCTGCGACCTGCGCTTCGATTTGGAAAACCCCGCTATCAGTTCCGCAGCGTGAGGAGTGACGATGGACGACGAGTTCCACCTGCCGCAGCCATCACCCCGGTCCAAGCTTGGCGAGGACGTACCCGACGCGTTCGAGCCTGAGCACGCGCTTGTCGGGCAGCCTAAGACCCTGGAGCGGTATCGGGAGATCCTGTCTCGGACCTCAAGCACGACTAAGTGCCGCCAGATGCGGAACCTTGCATGGGTGCTCACGACGCATGCGAACGCACGGTCGACCGACTTTCGGGTCGTGACGGTTGGAACCCGGACAGCGGCGTGCGGAGGACCGACCGCCCAGACGATCCGTAACGCGAACGGCGCGGACTACCGGGCTCTCATCGAGGTCTTCGCCGGCGAGGTCCAGGGATCAACGAAGGCTGTTACGAAGGAGGTCTCCGGTAGCGGCGAAGATGCCCTTCTCGCCAGCATCGAGAACCTGTCCGCTCGGAACCAGGTCCGGCTCCTGCTCCATGACTGCGCTGGGCTTCGGAACCAAGTGAACCTGCTGAAGCATCAGATCGCACGCGAGGCGCCACCGATGCCGACCGCACTGAGCAGGCCGGCGCAGGGAAACTCGCCTTCGGCGCCTCAGTCGATCCTCATCTCAAAGGCGCGTCGGGAATCCATCGAGCACTTCGTGAGCGAGTCGAATATGAGCATGAAGCGTTGGCGGACCAACGAATACGGGGCGTTAGTCGATGCATTCGACGTGGAGATCGCCCGACCTGGCTTCGTCGATGGCCTGAAGCAGATCCTGCACCAGCTTGCCTGACGTCGTCTGCGGGCGCTTCGGGCACACGACCGGCTGGTCGAGGGGGCTGGACCTACCGTTTCCTCGGCGGGCCCTGCGACCCTATATTCGAGCGGACCAGCGGCGAGGATTCGGTGATGCCGATACGTGAAGAACCCGTGGTCGTGCGAAACTCGCGCATCTTGGGAGGCCGACCGATATTCCGGGGTACCAGGGTTCAGGTCGAGATGCTCTTCGAGAACCTTGCCGAAGGATACTCCGTCGACGAGATCATCGAAAGCTTCCCGACCCTCGACAAGGACGACCTTCGGGCCGTCCTGCTCCAGGCCTGCGAGGCCCTGAAGCGGTCTGCGCCGGATATCACTCCGGAACACGAACCGGAGGCGGTCGCGCATGCGCGTGTTCTTCGATGAGAACATGCCCCGTCCCCTCCGGCACGTGCTGGATGGCCATGAGGTCTCATACGTCGAGAAGGAGAAGTGGAAGGGCAAGGAGAACGGCGAGCTCTTGGCGCTCGTCGAAGAACGGTTCGACATCATCCTAACCTCCGACGGAAGCATCGAGTATCAGAACACCCTCGCAGGCAGGGACCTCTCGATGGTCGTCGTGCCGACCAACAACCTCACGCGGCTGCGGGCAAACGCGGTCGCGATACGGGTCACGTTGGACGAGATCGAGAAACTCGACCATCATGTCCTCGTCACTATCGACTGGAAGGGCCGCCGTTCGCTTAGGCGGCTGGACCTCATCGAAGCGGACGAGGTCGATATCGGCACGGTCTCGCCATTCGGTCCGTGACTTGCCCTCGAAAGCCCCTGACCTTTGGTGAGTCCCTGAGCAAGCGGACTTGCCTGGGCGTCAGCCCAGCCGAGGGGGGCCCGCAACCCCTGACCTCCGGAGCCGTCCCCTCGCATCGCCCGTCCGGCATCGGCGCGCGCAGCCTGCAAGGAGGGTCCGCGCACGCAGTGCGTGGATGCCTTGCGGGCGAGCACGGCTATGCCAGGGTGATGATGCGAGGGGATGCGTAGGCGGTCAGGGTCTAGGAATTCACTGCACCTCCACCCTTTTCCGAGCCAACCGGATGGGGCGTTCGTCTACCTGCGGCGCAAGTCGTGGTGGGTGCGGGAGGACTCGAACCTCCGAAGCTTACGCAGCGCGTTTACAGCGCGCCCCCTTTGCCGCTCGGGACACGCACCCAATTCCGTGCCGACCCATTGGGGCGGTCGGCCTTCCCTGCCCCTCTCGGGGGAAGCTTGGTACCGGCGCGTGGGATCGAACCACGGGCATCGGGTTCCACAAACCCGCGCTCTACCACTGAGCTACGCCGGCAAGCTTGGTGCGGTCGCCGGGACTCGAACCCGGAGGGGTTTCCCCACCAGCACCTCAAGCTGGCGCGTCTACCGTTTCCGCCACGACCGCGAACGGGTGCCTGGACCTCGCTGGCCTCCGGGCGCAACGCGCCGCGCGGAGGCCGGCTGGACCCGGGAAGATTTGGTGCGCAAGGCGGGACTCGAACCCGCATGGGCCTCGCGGCCCACCAACTCCTGAAGCTGGGGTGTCTACCTGTTCCACCACCTGCACGGGAAAATCGATCAAGTAATTGAAGGATGGTCGGGGCAGCAGGATTTGAACCTGCGACCTCCACGTTCCGAACGTGGAGCGCTACCAGACTGCGCTATGCCCCGAGAACCCTGGCCGTAACCGGCAGGGTGAGGTGGCCGCTTCCTAAAACGTCGAGGTCCCGAGGCCCTAATCGCCTACAAGGGATACGCATTCGGATGCGGGATTGGGCGGCCGGCCTCTTCGCGAGGCGTCCGAAACTGGGAAGTTGGTCGGGGCGACACGACTCGAACGTGCGACCTGATGGTCCCAAACCATCCGCTCTACCAGGCTGAGCTACGCCCCGATGTTATACGGCACTGTGAGGTGTCACACCCCTAAGCGCCTGAACCTAAATACATAGTACACGTGCCGGGGGTTATATGTCCCAAACCAGGTGCGCTACCAGACTGCGCTACACCCCGACATGCCATCGGTCTTACGGGGTCGCCGGGGCGCGGGCAAGGTTCGATCGGTGTCGCGGCCCTAGACGCGGATGTCGAGGACTGTCCGCTCCATCGCGTCGGACGCGCGCAGGACCGCCGCGTTGGCCGCGAAGGCGGCCTTGTCCTCGATCAGCCGGACGGCCGTGCTCGACAGGTCGACCTGGGCCGCGCTCGGAAGGCTCGTCCCGATCTCGGCCACGCGCGTGGCGGTCGACTCGAACCTCTGCGACGCGGCAGCAAGGCCGGCACTGCTGATCGACGTCGCGCTGATCATGACCCGCCTCCCCGATGACGCGACTCAAACCATGGCGGGCCTGAAGGAAACCGCCGAGGATTGCCGCGCATTTGATCGATGACGGCGTGAAGACGAAGATACAATTGCGAAAGGCCGACGGCCAACGTGGTCCCTGCGGTATGACCGATGCGCGGGCGGTCCCAGAGGCGCCCCGCGCCGAACGCCGCTTGATCCGCGCCCTATCCGACCCACCTGCGGCATCGAGGGCGCGACGGTCCACGTCACCTGAGGATGTTTCGATGATCGATCTCTACTACTGGCCGACCCCGAACGGTCACAAGGTGACGATGTTCCTCGAGGAGGTCGGCCTCCCCTACACGATCAAGCCGGTCAACATCGGCAAGGGCGAGCAGTTCGATCCGGGCTTCCTGAAGATCGCGCCGAACAACCGCATGCCGGCGATCGTCGACCACGCGCCGGCCGACGGCGGCGCGCCGATCACGCTGTTCGAGTCGGGCGCGATCCTGCTCTACCTCGCCGAGAAGACCGGCCGGTTCCTGGCCACGGACCTCCGCGGCCGGCAGGAGGCGCTGCAATGGCTGTTCTGGCAGATGGGGGGCCTCGGCCCGATGCTCGGCCAGAACCACCACTTCTCGCAATACGCCCCCGAGAAGATCCCCTACGCGATCAACCGCTACGTCAACGAGACCAACCGGCTCTACGGCGTCCTCGACCGACGGCTCGCCGACCGCGACTTCGTCGCCGGCGATTACGGCATCGCCGACATGGCGGCCTATCCCTGGATCGTCCCGTGGGAGAAGCAGGGCCAGACCCTCGACGATCACCCGAACCTGAAGCGCTGGTTCCACGCCATCGCCGAGCGCCCCGCCACCAAGGCCGCCTACGCCCGCGCCCCGGAGGTCAACCCCGACCACGGCAAGACCATGAGCGAGGACGCCAAGAAGGTGATGTTCGGGCAGACGGCGGGGAACACCAAGCGCTGACGCGCACCTCCCTCCCCCCTTTGCGGGGGGAGGAAAGCGGCGTTACCGCCGTAGGCCGTCCAACCGCACCGGCGCCGCGTGCGGCCGCGTCGCCAGCATCTCGTCGATCAGCGCCAGGACCTCGGCACGCCCGCAATTGGCGGCGGGCTCGAACGGGGTCCAGGTCTGGGTGAAGTCGAGGCGGGCGAACACGTCGCGGTAATGGCGAAGTTCGTTCGTCGTCAGCGGCACGCCGCGCACGAAGGCCTTGTGCGCCGAGATCGTCACGGCGCGGCGGAAATCCTCCGGGTCCAGCTCGAACTTCAAAGCGTCGCCGCAGAAGCAGATCTTCCGCTGGCGATCGAACAGCACGGCGTGGCCGTCGAAGTGGCCGGCGGTGCGGTGGAGCTCGAGGCCCGGCAGCGGCTCGAGGAAGTCGTCGTAGGGCCACGAGACCTGCAGCGCGGCGCTCCAGGTGAAGTCGGCGGCGGGCAGGCACAGCTCCGGGTCGAACCGGTCCTGCAGCTGCACCAGCGCCCCGTAGGCGTGCGGGTGCGAGGCCGAGAGCACCTGCATGCCGCCCAAAGCGGCGATGTGGTCGAGCGCCGCCTCGCTGAAGACCGGGCAGCCCTCGAAGCCCATGTTGCCGGCCTCCGTGCAGATCAGGTAGCTCGACGGGCCGATGCCCGAGACCGGCTCGTTCCAGAACCGCCAGACGCCCGGCTCAAGCTCCTGCCAATGGCAGGGAAAGCGCGCCTGCGCGTCGTGCTTCGTCCAGAAGCGCCAGCCGTCCTGCGGCACGACGTGGCGGGCGTCGAGGCACATCGGGCAGGCCGGCGGGGTCTCGAAGTGGCGCTGCCAGAAGCCGCAATTGTCGCAAACGTAGGCCGGCAGATCGAGGGCGCCGGCAAAGGGCAGGTATCCGGGCACGCGTCGCCTCGTGGCAGTGGGGATGGTGCGGGGTTCCTATCAGGCGCCCCGCCGGAACGGGAGCCCGTCAGGGTCGCGGCAGCAGCCGCCGCGGGGAACGCGCCACCGCCGCGGCGCTCGCGAGCCCCGCTAGGGCGATTCCGGCCAGGCCCGCCATGAGCAGGTCGCGCTCCCGGCTGGTCCAGAACGCGGAACGGGTGCGCTTGGTCCGGGCGCCGAAGCGCCCGTCGATGCCGACGTCGCCCGGCACCGGGGCGTCGAGGTTGCCGGCCCGGTACGGCAGGTCCTCGTCGGCCATCTGCTTGGGCCACATCTCGGCGGCCTTCCGGTCGGCATAGCCCGGGACCAGGGCCTGGGCCGCCGCCATCATCACCGTGCTGCGGCCGACCCAGACCTCGCGGCGCGGATGCTCGGCGGCGTAGACGATGGCCTCGGCGCACAGGCGCGAATCGTAGACCGGGTCCGGCGCATTCTGGTCGCGGCCGGTCCGGTTGCGGGTCCAGCGGTATTGCGGGGTGTTGACCGCCGGCAGGTAGATCACGCTGAGCGAGACCGCGGACTTGTCGTGGATCAGCTCGCAGCGCAGCGAATCGGTGAAGCCCGAGACGGCGAACTTGGCCGCGCAGTACGGCGCCTGCAGCGCCGCGGCGCGGTAGCCCAGCCCGGACGAGACCTGGATGATCGCCCCGCGGTCGCGCGGCTTCATGAAGCGCAGGGCGGCGAGCGTGCCGTAGACCTGGCTGAGATAGGTCGTCTCGGTGACGCGGCGGTACTCGGCCGGCGTGATCCGGTCGGCCCGGCTCACCACCGTCGACATCGCGTTGTTGACCCAGGCGCGGACCGGCCCGAGCTCGGCTTCGATCCGGGCGGCGGCGGCGTCGACCGCCTCGGCATCCGACACGTCGGCCGAGATCGTCAGCACCGGGCGGCCGGAAGCCGCGAGGGCGGCGGCGG
>NZ_VRUV01000489.1:0-3420 GCF_008039455.1 Methylobacterium sp. WL116 | reverse complement strand
GGCCGTCGATGGCCGAGCGCCTGCCGCGCGGCATCGGCGCCCTCGGCCTCAGCACGGCCTTCGGGGCGCTGGCGCTCGCCGGCTTCGTCGCCAGCGGCCGCTACGACGCCTTCGTCATCGAGAACGGCCGCCCCCTCGACATCCTCGCCCGCGTCGCCGGCTTCGGCGTCGAGCGCGTCACCATCTCGGGCATCTCGCGGATGTACGAGCGCGAGGTGCTCGCCGCCGCCGGCATCGACTGGCGCTCGTCCGTGCCCTTCCTCGACGTCGCCGAGGTGCGTGCCCGCCTGCTCCGGGTGCCGCTGATCGCCTCCGTCTCGGTGCGCAAGATCTATCCCCGCGAGATCGTCATCAACCAGGTCGAGCGCGAGCCCGCCGCCCTGTGGCAGATGAACGGCGAGATCAGCGTCATCGCCGCCGACGGCACGATCATCGATACGATGCGCGACGACCGCTACGCGAGCCTGCCGCTGGTCGTCGGCGACGACGCCAACACCAAGCTCGGCGAGTACCTCGCCCTGGTCGCCGCGGCCGGCCCGCTCGCCGACCGCATCCGCGCCGGCACCTACGTCTCCGGCCGGCGCTGGACCCTGAAGCTCGACGGCGTCGACATCCGCCTGCCGGAAATCGAGCCCGGAGCCGCGCTGGCCCGGCTGGTCGAGCTCGAGCGCGCCAACCGCCTGCTGGAGAAGGACATCATCGCGGTCGATCTGCGGATGCCCGACCGGGTCGTGGTCCGCCTCACCGAGGAGGCCGCGGCCGCCCGGGCCGAGGCGCAGAAGAAGACGAAGAAGGGGACCGCGACGTGAGCGCAGTCCGGTCCACCCGCCGCCCCGCCCGTTCCCCGTCCTTCGTCGGTAAGCGCTGATGCATTCCCAACACGGCCTGACGCCCCGCCTGAAGCCGCTCTCGGCGCGCCGCAGCACCACGCTGTCGGTGCTCGACATCGGCACCAGCAAGGTCGTCTGCCTCATCGCCGAGCTGCAGCCGGCCGAAGCCCTCACCACGCTGAAGGGCCGGACGCACCTCGCCCGCATCATCGGCATCGGCCACCAGCGCTCGCACGGGCTGAAGGGCGGCGCGATCGTCGACCTCGAGGCCGCCGAGGGCGCGATCCGCCAGGCGGTGCACGCCGCCGAGCGGATGGCCAAGGTCGAGGTCCAGTCGGTCATCGTCAACATGAGCGGCGGGCGCCTCGCCTCGCAGCACTTCCAGGCGCGGGTCAACGTCCGCACCGGCACCGTCACCGGCGCCGACGTGGAGCGCGTGCTGGAGACCGCGAGCGCCCACGGCGTCAGCCCCGGCCGCGCCGTGCTGCACGCGCTGCCGACCGGCTACGCCCTCGACGGCCAGGGCGCGGTGATCGACCCCTCGGGGATGATCGGCGAGGCGCTCGGGGTCGACCTCCACGTCGTCACGGCGGAAGCCGCGGCCGCCCGCAACGTCATGCTCGCGATCGAGCACTGCCATCTCGGCGTCGAGGCGGTGATCGCCACCCCCTACGCCGCCGGCCTCTCGGCGCTGGTCGACGACGAGGCCGAGATGGGCGTCTGCGTCGTCGACATGGGCGGCGGCACCACGAGCTTCGGCGTGTTCTCCGGGGGGCATCTCGTCCACACCGACGCGATCGCGGTCGGCGGCCACCACGTCACCATGGACATCGCCCGCGGGCTCTCGACCCGGGTCGCGGCGGCCGAGCGGCTGAAGACGCTCTACGGCTCGGCCATCGCCACCCCGTCGGACGAGCGCGACATGATCGCCGTCCACGGCGTCGGCGAGGACGAGGGCGAGACCCCGAACCACGTTCCGCGCTCGCAGCTGGTGCGGATCATCAAGCCGCGCGTCGAGGAGGTGGTCGAGCTCGTCCGCGACCGCCTTCGCGCGGCCGGCTTCGCCGCCCAGGCGGGGCGCCGGGTCGTGCTCACAGGCGGCGCGAGCCAGCTCGTCGGCCTGCCCGAGGTCACCCGCCGGGTGATGCAGGGCCAGGTCCGGATCGGGCGCCCGCTCGGCATCCGCGGCCTGCCCGAGGCGGCCAAGGGTCCGGCCTTCTCGGCCGCGGTCGGCCTGCTGGTCTACCCGCAGGTGGCGCATGCCGAGCACTTCGAGCCGCGGGGGCAGCGCGCCTTCGCCGGCACCGGGACCGACGGTTACATCGGCCGCGTCTACGAGTGGCTGAAGCAGGGTTTCTAGGCGTTTTCCCGGGCGCCCTCTCGCGCCCGGCCTCGACGAATCGGCGCTTCCTCCACGGAGGCGCTCCGGACAACGCGTTAAAGGTCACGAAGGGCTCGACACCATGGCCATCTCTCTCCAGGCGCCTGACATCCGCGAACTCAAGCCCCGCATCACCGTGTTCGGTGTCGGCGGCGCCGGCGGCAACGCCGTCAACAACATGATCGAGTCGGGTCTGCTCGGCTGCGAGTTCGTCGTGGCCAACACCGACGCCCAGGCGCTGACCTCGTCGAAGGCCGAGCGCGTGATCCAGATGGGGCTGGGCGTGACGCAGGGCCTCGGCGCCGGCTCCCACCCCGAGGTCGGCTCGGCCGCCGCCGACGAGGTGATCGACGAGATCCGCGACCAGCTCTCGGGCGCGCACATGTGCTTCATCACCGCCGGCATGGGCGGCGGCACCGGCACCGGCGCGGCCCCCGTCATCGCCCGCGCCGCCCGCGACATGGGCATCCTCACCGTCGGCGTCGTGACGAAGCCGTTCCAGTTCGAGGGCCTGCGCCGCATGCGCACGGCGGAAGCCGGCATCCAGGAGCTGCAGGCGGCCGTCGACACGCTGATCGTGATCCCGAACCAGAACCTGTTCCGGGTCGCCAACGAGAAGACCACCTTCGCCGACGCCTTCGCGATGGCCGACCAGGTGCTCTACTCGGGCGTCGCCTGCATTACCGACCTGATGGTCAAGGAAGGCCTGATCAACCTCGACTTCGCCGACGTGCGCGCGATCATGCGCGGCATGGGTAAGGCGATGATGGGCACCGGCGAGGCGTCCGGCGAGAAGCGCGCCAGCCGCGCGGCCGAGGCCGCGATCGCCAACCCGCTCCTCGACGACGTCTCGATGAAGGGCGCCCGCGGCCTGCTGATCTCGATCACCGGCGGCGCCGACCTGACGCTGTACGAGCTCGACGAGGCCGCCACCCGCATCCGCGAGGAGGTCGACCAGGAAGCCAACATCATCCTCGGCGCGACCTTCGACGAGAGCCTCGACGGCATCATCCGCGTCTCGGTCGTCGCCACCGGGATCGAGCCGGCGCTGATCTCGGCCAACTCGCCGAACAACAAGGAGATCGCCGAGACCGAGCAGCGCATCGCCGAGGTCGCCGAGCGCCTGCGCTCCGAGGCCCGCTCGCGCGCCGCCCAGAACGCCCCGAGCTTTCGCGCCGCGGCCGAGCCGGCCGTGACGCAGGCTCAGCC
>NZ_VRUV01000488.1:0-3426 GCF_008039455.1 Methylobacterium sp. WL116 | reverse complement strand
GCCCTGGTCCGGCTCGCGGGCGATCCGGATCGCGTGGCCGCCCTCGGCGCGGCGGCCCGCAGGCGCATCGTCGAGGACGGGTTCTCGGAGCACGCGGTGGCGCAGGCCGTGTGCGGCCTCTATCGCGAGCTGCTCGGGCCATGATCACGCCGGAGAACGCCGCCGCCTTCATCCGCGCGAACACCCGCCTGCTGCCGGTGGCGCATGCGCCGGAGATCGTGCTCCACGTCGCCGACGAGGCGACGGAGCTGTGGCAGAAGACCGAGGACGAGCTCGCCGAGATCGGCCTGCCGCCGCCGTTCTGGGCCTTCGCCTGGGCCGGCGGGCAAGCCCTCGCCCGCTACCTCCTCGACAACCCGGAAATCGCCGCCGGCCGGCGCGTGCTCGACTTCGCCTCCGGCTCCGGCCTCGTGGCGATCGCGGCGGCGCGGTCCGGCGCCGCCTCGGTGCTCGCCAGCGACCTCGATGCCTTCGCGATCGCGGCGATCCCGCTGAACGCCGCCGCCAACGGCGTCTCCGGGCGCATCGCCACCTCCTCCGCCGACCTGATCGGCACGGTGCCCGACGTCGACCTCGTGCTCGCCGCCGACATCTTCTACGAGCGCGACCTCGCCGGCGCGGTCGGCGACTGGCTCGGCCGCCTGCACGCGGCCGGCACCACGGTGCTCATCGGCGATCCCGGCCGCAGCTACCTGCCGCGCGCCCGCCTCGAGGCGATCGCCAGCTACGCCGTGCCGGTGACGCGGGCGCTGGAGGATGCCGAGATCAATCAGAGCCACGTCTGGCGCTTCGTCGCGTGATCGCGCCGCCGAAGGCCGCCGGTGATGGCCGGCGATGCGGATTTCTATCGGAGATAGTATTCGCCTGACCATCCAGTGGTTGTATGCGCCGCAACGTCATCGATCGTTTTTCGCTGCCGCAGCATTCGTTCGCGGCGGTATGTATTGCGCGGCTTGGGATCGAACGAATTGTAGGTTGATTAATGTCCGTCGGGCAAAGTTCGCTCCAGGCCACCTGAAGTTTCGGTGGGACATGGACCGGACGATGAACGATCCCAACGCTACGATCACGCTGCCCGCCGGCAGCGCGATCTTCGAGGAAGGCGAGCCCGGAACCGTGGCCTACCTGATCGTCGCCGGACGGGCCGCGATCTTCCTGCGCCGCGACGGCATCGAGCAACCGCTCGCCGAGCGCGGCCCCGGCGAGATCTTCGGCGAGATGGCGATCCTCGATTCGGGCCCGCGCCCCACCTCGGCGCGGGCGATCGAGGACTGCGTCCTCGTCCCGATCTCCGAGGCGCAGATCGAGAATCGCCTCCTGCAGGCGGACCCGATCCTGCGCCTGTGCCTCGGCGTGGTCATGGCCCGCTATCGCGACGCGATCGCGCTGCTGAAGCCGCATGCCCCGGCCGTGACGGCGCGCCCCGTCGCCGTCGAGCCCTCGCCGGCGCTCAAGGCGGATTTCCAGGCCGCGATTTCCGTGGTGATGATGGAGCGCGCCCTGCGCCGGGCGCTCGACCGCGACGAGTTCGAGCTGTTCCTCCAGCCGATCGTGCGGCTCGGCACCGAAACGCTGGCCGGCTTCGAGGCGCTGATCCGCTGGCGCCACCCCGAGCAGGGCCTGGTGCCGCCGATGACGTTCATCCCCGTGGCCGAATCGAGCGGGCTGATCGTCGAGATCACCGAATGGGTCGTCTCCGAGGTCGGCCGGATCATGCCGGAGATCATGATGGCGGCCCTGCAGAACCCGGGCGCCGCCGACGGGCCGCTGTTCCTCTCGATCAACGTCACCGGTTACGACCTCGCCCGCGCGAGCTTCCCGGCGATGGTCGGCGAGATGCTGCGCTCCACCGGCATCGCCCCCGCGACGCTGAAGCTGGAGATCACCGAGAGCACGGTGATGCGCGATCCCGCGGGCGCCACGGAGGCCCTCAGCGTGTGCCGCGAGGCGGGCATGGGCATCGCCATCGACGATTTCGGCACCGGCTACTCGTCGCTGAGCTACCTGTCGAAGCTGCCGATCACGACCCTGAAGGTGGACCGCGCTTTCGTCCGGGCGATGCTGACCACCCCGTGCAACCGCAAGATCATCCAGACCATCCTCGTGCTCGCCGACGAGCTCGGCATCCCCGTGGTGGCCGAGGGCATCGAGGCGCCGGCCGAGGCGGCCGCGCTCGCCGAGATGGGCTGCGCCTACGGCCAGGGGTACCTCTATGGCTGCCCGGTGCCGCTGGCCGACACCCTCGCCCTGATCCGGAGCTGGAAGGCCGCCGGCGGCGACGCGCCGCAGATCGCCGCGGCGTGACCGGCCGCGGATGGGCAGAGCTGTCCCGCACTCCCGGCCGATCTCATCGCGACGACCGGCTTCGACCGCGCCGCGCCGGTCGCGACCGGTGCCGCCCCGTGCGGGGATGCGCGTTTTCGCGAAGTTCGGTTAAGGATCCTCCGATAGACCGGTACGGTTGCAAGGCCGCGCCGCGCATCGGCGCTCGGAGGTTGACGGTTTTGGGCGAGGACGATCCCGATCACGACCGGCAGGGTGCCGTCTCGGGCGCAGCCCCCTCGCCGGGCACGCCCCCCGCGGACGCGCAGCCGCCGGCCTGGGAGATCGTCCTGCCGGAGGAGGGCGCGACCGAGGATCTCGGGTTGTTCCTGGCCGAGTTCCTGATGCCGGGCGACCTCGTCGCGCTCTCGGGCGGCCTCGGCGGCGGCAAGACCACGCTGGCGCGCGCGCTGATCCGCGAGCTTGCCGACGATCCGAGCCTCGAGGTCCCGAGCCCGACCTTCACGCTGATCCAGCCCTACGAGGGTCGCCTCGGCGCGATCGTCCATGCCGACCTCTACCGGCTGCGCAGCGCCGACGAGCTGGTCGAGCTCGGTTTCGACGAGATGACCGAGGCCGCGATCACGCTGGTCGAGTGGCCCGAGCGGCTTCCGCCGCGCGAGGGGCCGGTCCTGTCGATCGACCTGTCGCTGCGGCCCGAGTTCGGCGAGGGCTCGCGCTTCGCCCGCATCTCCGGCACCGAGGGCATGCGCGCCCGCCTCGACCGGGCGCGCGCGGTCCGCGCCCTTCTCGCCCGCAGCGGCTGGGACGAGGCGACCCGCACCCTGATGCAGGGCGACGCGTCGTCGCGCGCCTACGAGCGCCTGACGCATCCCGACGGCCGGTCGGCGGTGCTGATGATCTCGCCGCCGCGCGCCGACGGGCCGCCGGTGCGCGACGGAAAGCCCTACAGCGCGATCGTCAAGCTCGCCGAGAGCGTCCACGCCTTCGTCGCGATCGACCGGGGCCTGCGGGCGCTCGGCTTCTCGGCGCCGCGCATCTACGGCGAGGACCTCGACACCGGGCTGCTGATCCTCGAGGACCTCGGCACCGAGCCGGTGGTCGACGCCGCCGGCCCGCGGCCCGAGCGCTACGCCGAGGCGA
>NZ_VRUV01000487.1:0-3428 GCF_008039455.1 Methylobacterium sp. WL116 | reverse complement strand
TACCAGCCGCCGCCCTATGCCCCGCCGATCGAGGTCGGCGGCGGCTGGTACCTGCGCGGCGACGTCGGGGCCAGCGTCTACGACCGGGCGAAGTACAGCACGTCCTACGACTATGCCGGCTACCCGGAGGCGAACCGCTCCTACGGCAACGAGGTCGGCGGCGGCGGCTTCGCCGGGGTCGGCGTCGGCTACCAGTTCACCCCGTTCCTGCGCGGCGACGTGACCGGCGAGTACCGCTACTCCACCGGCCTGCGCGGCAGCGAGTACTACAGGGGCCCCGACTACGACAACGGCCTCGGCTCGTACGGCATCAACAAGTCGAGCGGCCACTTCGATTCGGCCGTCGTCCTCGCCAACGCCTACTTCGACCTCGGCACCTGGTACGGCATCACGCCGTTCATCGGCGCCGGCGCCGGCTACGCCTTCAACCACGTCTCCGGCTACGGCACGAACGGCCAGTTCACGAGCCCGACCTACGCCTACGATTACGGCAACCCGCAATACGACGGCTGCCCCTGCGCCCCGCCGACCTACAACTACACCCCGACCTACACGGTCGACGCGAACGGCAACGCGACGCCGGTCTACAACAGCCAGGCGACGACCAAGTCGTACAAGGACAAGACCACCGGCAGCTTCGCCTGGGCGCTCCATGCCGGTCTCGCCTACAACGTCACCGACGCGTTCAAGGTCGAGCTCGCCTACCGCTACCTGAACCTCGGCCACGCCTCGACCGGCGCCAGCTTCTCCACCTGCTGCGGCGAGGCCGGAGCCGGCGTGAAGATCAAGGACATCGAGGCCCACGACGTGAAGATCGGCGTGCGCTACCTGCTCGGCGGCCTCGTCGCCGCGCCGCTGCCGCCGCTGGTGCCCGACTATCAGCCGGCCCCGGGCCCGCTCGTCCGCAAGTACTGAGACACGTACCGAACCTGCACGGCCTCGACATCGAAGACGGCGCGGATCCGATCCGCGCCGTCTTCTTTCGTTTCAGGGCCAAGACGCGCGCCACGGACCGCGAAATACGGTTAAGCCGTTCACAAGATTTGGGGTTTAGGGTCCTCGTCAAGTCGTCCTACGGGATGCAACTGTTGATCTTGCGTGAGGACTTTCCCCATGGCTGCGCTCGAACGCCGCTTCGCCGCCGCGGCGCTGCTTCTCCTCGGGATCGGCCGAGCCGAGGCCGCCGACCTGCTGCCCCCGCCCCCGCCGATGGCGCCGCCGGTCGCGGTCGGCGGCGGCTGGTACCTGCGGGCCGACTTCACCGAATCGGCCTACGCGCGCCCGCACGACGACACCCGGGCGGACGCGAACGACCCGGGCATGCCGCCGCTCGTCGGCCTGCGCCTGAGCGATGCGGCCGGCTACGGCGGCGGCGTCGGCTACCGGATCACCCCGTGGCTACGCGTCGACGCGACCGTCGACCAGCGCGAGCCGGCCCGCTACGGCGCCGCCTCCTCGCGCTCGAACTTCGCCACCGGCTACAACGTCGAGGCGGCGCAGGTCTCCGCGCTCACCGCCCTCGTCAACGTCTACGCCGACCTCGGCACCTGGTGGGGGCTGACGCCCTATGTCGGCGCCGGCATCGGCGTCTCGGACATGGGCGTGGCGCGGGGCTACACCCAGACCACCTGCACGGTCGACGCCTGCGACGGCAACCCCGGCACCGGCCTGCGCACCGCCGTGACGCGCCCGAACCGCTCGGTCGCCTCGCTCGCCTGGGCGCTGACCGGCGGCGTCTCCTACGCGATCGGCGGCGGCTTCAGCCTGGACGCGGCCTATCGCTACGTCGATTTCGGCAACGCCAAGAGCGGGCTCGACGCCTACAACGCCGGCACGCGGCTGAAGGACATCGCCGCCAACGAGTTCCGCCTCGGCCTGCGCTACGACCTCGGTGGCTTCGGCAGCGGCCCGAGCCTCGCCGGCCTCGGCGGCAGCGCCTACGGCAACTGATCCGCGACCGGGCGATCGCCGACGGACGCGAAGCGGCCGCGGGCCTCGCGCGGCCCCTTGCCCTGCGGCGAGATGGCTGGATCGGGGGCGTGACCGCCCCCGGACGGTATCGGATTTCCCACCTCGCGACCGTCGCATGCGGGCGCTCGTCCGCGGCACGGCGGGCGAGCCGACGCCCGAAGCCACGGGCGTCGGCGGTCGGGGTGGCGTCGCGATCCGCGGATCGAAGCCTCGGCCCGGTCGCCGGGCGCGGGCGTGCGGTAAAATCCCGTCTTCGTTCCGGTTTTCGCGTCGCATCCCCGCATTGGCACGGCACGCCGGCCGATATCGAAACCAGCCATTAAGGTTACTCTCCTATCAAGAGAGAACAGGTTTCGTAGTGCGGTCGTGTTGCCGCCCCGAGGACGACCGCGATGCGTAAGACTTCCCGCGCACTTCTTGCCGCCCTGAGCCTGGCCGGCCCGACCACGGCCCGCGCCGCCGACCTCGACTACGATTTCCTCCGCGGCCCCGACTACGACCCGCCGGTCGCGGTCACGGCGATCGACTGGAGCGGCGTGTATGTCGGCGGGCAGGGCGGGTACAGCTCGGCTGCGCTCGGGTTCCAGAGGTCGTATCAGCCGTTGATCATCCAGCAGACGCACAACTCGACTGCCGAGTCGGACTTCGGCGCCTCCAACCTGTTAACGTCGAAGCCCAGACGCGTGGGCGACGTGAGCTTCGGCGGGTACGCCGGCTACAATGTCCAGTTCGACGACGTCGTCCTCGGTATCGAAGTCGACTACACCAGCTTCGGGCGCAGCGGCTCGTCTTCGGACGGCATCTCCCGTTTCAAGACCAACAGCCTCGGTTATCTCGAGACGGTCAGCCTGAACGGCGCCTCGAGCACCAAGATCAACGATTTCGGGACAATCCGCGCGCGCGCAGGCTACGCCTTCGGCAACCTTCTGCCTTACGTAACGGGCGGTTTCGCGATCGGTCGCGCCCGCATCGCGGACGGCGTGTTCATTGAGGATTCGGGATACAACGCCACCACCTACAACGCTAACCAGGCTCTGACGGTCGGCAAGCCGGCCTACGTCGAGAACTTCGGTTATCGTGCCGGAACGTTCAGCCAGACCGATCCCACGACGGGCGTCCCCTACTCCACCTATGTCAGCAAGTCGAAGACCAAGACGGTCGGCGGCGTCGCTCTGGGCGGCGGTCTCGAATACGCGATCACGCCGAGCATCCTGCTCCGCGCCGAATACCAGTACGTGCTGTTCAACGACTTCGACGGGCACAGGGCCAACCTCAACACCGTCCGCGGCGGCGCGGCCGTCAAGTTCTGACCGGCAAGCCGCCGACCGCCTTCCCTCGCGCCGGATGACCCCGATGCCCGTTCGGATCTCGCTCCCCCTCGCCGCCCTCGCGGGCCTGCTGGCGACGCTGTCGCTCGCCGGCCCCGCCGCGGCCGAGGGGCCGGGCTACGCCGAGGC
>NZ_VRUV01000486.1:0-3433 GCF_008039455.1 Methylobacterium sp. WL116 | reverse complement strand
GGCCTGCTCCGCGCCGCCGCGGACGCCTTCGAGGCGCGGATGCCGGTCCTGCTCGGCCTGATCGTGCGGGAGGCGGGCAAGTCCCTGGCGAACGCCGTCGCCGAGGTGCGGGAGGCGGTGGACTTCCTGCGCTACTATGCCGGCGAGGCCGAACGGGTCTGCGGCCCGGAGGCACGGCCCCTCGGCCCGGTCGCCTGCATCGCCCCCTGGAACTTCCCCCTCGCGATCTTCACCGGGCAGGTCGCGGCCGCCCTCGCGGCCGGCAACCCCGTGCTCGCCAAGCCGGCCGAGGAGACTCCGCTCGTCGCGGCCGAGGCGGTGCGGCTGCTGGGCGAGGCCGGGATCCCGGCAAGGGTGCTGCATCTCCTGCCCGGTGCGGGCGCGGTCGGCGCGGCGCTCGTCGGCGATGCCCGGGTCCAGGGCGTGATGTTCACCGGCTCGACCGCCGTCGCCCGCCTGATCCAGCGGACGCTGGCGGACCGCCTGACCGCGGACGGGCGGCCGGTGCCGCTCGTCGCCGAGACCGGGGGGCAGAACGCGATGATCGTGGATTCCTCCGCCCTGCCCGAGCAGGTGGTGGCGGACGTCCTCGCCTCCGCCTTCGATTCGGCCGGCCAGCGCTGCTCGGCCCTGCGCATCCTGTGCCTGCAGGAGGAGATCGCCGAGCGGACGCTCGCCATGCTGCACGGGGCCCTGCGCGAGCTCGCGGTGGGCGATCCCCGGCGCCTGTCCGTCGACGTCGGCCCGGTGATCACCGCCGAGGCGGCCGAAGGGATCTTCCGCCACATCGAGACGATGCGGAGCCGGGGCCACGCGATCGCGCAAGGGGGCGAGAACCCGCAAGGGCGGAAGGATCCGGCCCTGGACGCGGGCAGCTTCGTGCCCCCGACGGTGATCGCGATCGACCGGGTCTCGGACGTGGAGGCCGAGGTGTTCGGGCCGGTTCTCCACGTGCTCCGCTACCGGCGGGACGACCTCGATGCCCTCGTCGACGCCATCGACGCCACCGGCTACGGGCTGACCTTCGGCCTGCACACCCGCATCGAGGAGACGGTGACGCGCGTCCTCGACCGGATCGGGGCGGGCAACGTCTACGTCAACCGCAACACCATCGGCGCCGTCGTCGGCGTGCAGCCGTTCGGCGGCACGGGCCTGTCCGGCACGGGGCCGAAGGCCGGCGGGCCGCGCTACCTCCGCCGGCTGATGACGCGCCCGGCCCCGTCCTGGGCCGATGCCCCCGCCGACGCGGCCCGGTCCCCGGCCGAGGCGGTCGTCGATCCGGTCGCTCGGGCCTACATCGGCTGGCTCCGGCAGCGGGGCCACGCCGAGGTCGCGTCCCGGGTCGAGCGCGATCTCGCCCGGATGCCCGCGCTGACCGAATCGGTGCTGCCGGGCCCGGTCGGCGAGCGCAACAGCTACGGCCTCCGCCCGCGCGGCCCGATCGCGGCGCTCGCCTCGGACGAGGCGGGAACCCTGCGCCAGCTCGGCGCGATCCTGGCCACCGGCCAGCGCGCGGTGATCGCGGCGGAGCGGGCGTCGTCGGGCCTGCTCGACGGCCTGCCCGCGGCGGTCCTGCGGAGGATCGTCCCCGCCGAGGATCCCGCGGGCGCGCCCGGCCTCGGCGGGGTGCTGCATGCGGGCGAGCGGGCCGATCTCGCGGGGCTGGTCCGCAGGATCGCCGAGCGCGACGGGCCGATCCTCACGATCCTGTCGATCCCCACGGCCTCCGATCCGGAGGCGGGTTACGAGCTCTCGGACCTGTTCGCGGAACGCACGGTGTCGATCAACACGGCGGCGGCGGGCGGCAACGCCAGCCTGATGGCGCTCGACGCATGATCCCATGCGATCCGGCAGCGCCCGTGCCGGGATCGGCGCCGACGAAAAAGGCGCGCCTCTTGGCAGAGGTGCGCCCTGAGTTGGTTCCGGTCTCGTGAAGGAACCCGGGTGGGATACGGGGTCGGCGCGGCGCGGGCAAGGTCTGGTCGGCGATATGCCAGCAGTGTGGCCGTGTCATCGAAATGTAACTTGGGTTAAGCCGGAGCCGGAGCGCGGGCGGCCCGTCGCGTGAAGGAACGAACCCATGGCATCGATGCAGGAGATCGCGGCGACGATGCGCAGCGTCGTCACGCCCGGGATGACGCCGAAGGCGATCCGCACGGCCATCCGGGAGAAGCACCCGGAGGCGAGCAAGAAGGAGATCGTCCGCGCCGCGTTCTACGCCCTTGCCGAGGCCCCGGCCGCGGACGCGTCGGCGGACCTGCACGGCTTCGCCCTGTCCGAGCGCGGCGCCGACGAGGAGGCCGACGCGGTCGTGACGGTGCGCAAGCGCAAGCGGAAGAAGCACGCGCCCGCCGCCGAGATAGTACCGGCCGCCTAAGGTCTTCGTCGGCAGCCTCCGCGACGGAGCCGACATCGACCCGCGGCCTCCGCCGACCGCGTCGGTGGCCAGATCGATGCTCCCCGCGCATCACACGACCCATCCGCCTTTCGTGATCGCTTCGCTGATCGACGGCCGCGCGCTTCGGCGCATAGGATGGAAGCGAAATCGCAGATCGAGGCGCGTCATGCGGTATCCCTTCGAAGGCAGCGTCGGGCGTGCACGGCAGGTCGCGTTGTTTGCCGTCTTCTACCTCACCTATTTCGGCTTGCTCCTCCTCCTCACGCGCCCTCCGTTCAAGCTGTCCACGAACGCAGCGGGCGCCGTGACCGCACTGTCGCTCTGGTCGACCGTCGTCCTGATCGTCGGAAACCGGGCGTGGAGCGGACAGCTGAGCCTGCGCGACTATGCGAATCTCTACTCGGCCGCCGACCTCGCATTCCTCTCGTTCGGCGGGAACTGCCTCATCGCCCTCGGGAGCGGTTTGCCCGATTCGGCCTTCTTCGGCCTGATGCTGCTCTCGCTCCTGCCCTGCCTCGCGCTCGGAACCGTCACCCGACGCGTTCTGTTCTCGCCGGAGGAATGGGCCGGCGTCGCCCCCGGCACCGGCACGATCGGGCACCGGCATCGCGCTCAGACCCGATGCCGGCCTGAATCCGCGCCCCGCGGACATGACCCGTGACACATCCGACACCCGTCATCGGCCGGTCATGGCGAAGGTCTATCTCGCGCCGAGGCGGTCGATCTTCCAGACGACGAACGGGTCGGCGATGGTGCAGCATCACATAGCAGGCTCGCTCATCGGGCTGCTGAGCGTGTCCTCCGCAGAGGCAGGGGCCTCTGCCTATCGCGGCGTCTGGGCCGCGTCCCCGAAGCACTGCCGGGCGGGCATGACGAACGAGGATGCCGCCTTCCGCATCGGCCGGTCGACGGTGGACGGCTTCGAGTGGCGCTGTTGGATCACGCACATCGCCGAGGACGGACGAGGCGCGCGCGTGGCCCTCGCCTGCATCCGGGACGGCATCCAATCCGAGCGGACCGTCTCGTGGCGGCTGC
>NZ_VRUV01000485.1:0-3450 GCF_008039455.1 Methylobacterium sp. WL116 | reverse complement strand
GCGGTCGTCCCGCCGGCGCCCGCCCCGGCGCTGGTCGTCGGCCTGGCCGGCTTGACCAACCACGACAACGTCGGCGGCCTGTTCCGCAACGCCGCGGCCTTCGGTGCCGATGCGGTGCTGCTCGACGCCGGCACCTGCGATCCGCTCTACCGCAAGGCGATCCGCGTCTCGGCCGGCGCCGCCCTGACCGTGCCCTTCGCGCGCTTGGATCCCGGCGCCGACTGGCTCGCGACCGCCCGCGCCCTCGCCCTCGAGCCGCTGGCGCTCAGCCCGTCCGGGCGAGAGGACGTCGCCGACCTGACGGCGCCGGCCCGCACGCTGCTGCTGCTCGGCACGGAAGGCCCCGGGTTGCCGGCCGACGTGCTGGCGCGGATGCGCGGCCTGCGCATCGCGATGGCGGCGGGCTTCGACTCGCTCAACGTCGCCACCGCCGGCGCGATCGCCCTGCATCGCCTCTCCGGCGGGGGGCGCGATGCGCGCGACAATGCGCACCCATTGCCTTGACCCCGCGGCGAGCTAGCTTGACAGCAGGTGGACCGGGCGGGAGCCGGTCGTCCGCCGGGTGGTTCTGGTCTGGGAGTCGGGCGCGTTGCTTCAGTCACGGGAGGGCCTGCGGACATTGTCCGGGCGCCGGGTCGTCGTCGTCGGTGCCGGGCCGGGCGGCCTCGCCACGGCCCTGCTGCTGGCGCGCGCCGGCCTTCAGGTCACGCTGATCGAGAAGGACCAGCAGGTCGGCGGCCGCACCAAGACGGTCGAGGCCCCCGGCGGCTACAAGTTCGACATCGGCCCGACCTTCTTCCTCTATCCACAGATCCTGGCCGACATCTTCGACAGTTGCGGCGAGCGGCTGGAGGATCACGTCAAGCTCGAGCGGCTCGATCCGCAGTACCACCTCGTGTTCGAGGCCGGCGGCGAGATCCGCGCCACCGGCGACATGGACCGCCTCGAAGCCGAGATCGCCCGCATCGCGCCCGACGACGCCAAGAACGTCAAGCAGTTCTTCGCCGACAACCGGGTCAAGCTGAAGTTCTTCAAGCCGGTGCTGGAGCAGGCGTTCCACACCCTCCGCAGCATGGCGAGCCCGGGGATGCTGCGGGCGCTGCCCCACCTGCATCCCGGCCGCAGCGTCGACCGCGACCTGCAGCGCTACTTCAAGGATCCGCGGGTCCGCCTCGCCTTCGCGTTCCAGACCAAGTACCTCGGCATGTCGCCGTTCCGCTGCCCGAGCCTGTTCACGATCCTGTCGTTCCTCGAATACGAGCACGGGGTCTACCACCCGGTCGGCGGGTGCGGCGCGATCTCGGAGGCGATGGCCGGCCTCTGCCGACGCATGGGCGTCGACATCCGGCTCGGGACCTCGGTCGAGCGCGTCACCTTCGACGGCAAGCGCGCCGACGGCGTGATCGTGGACGGAGAGCGGATCGCCGCGGACGCGGTGGTGATCAACGGCGACTTCGCGCAGGTGATCCAGGATCTCGTCCCCGAAGTGCACCGCCCGCGCTGGCGCGACCGGAAGATCGAGAAGGCGCGCCTCTCGTGCTCGACCTTCATGATGTACCTCGGCATCGAGGGTAAGATGCCCGAGACCCTTGGGCACCACACCATCCTCCTGGCCGAGGACTACGCGCGCAACATCCGCGAGATCACCGACGGCATCCTGCCGATGCAGCCCTCGGTCTACGTGCAGCATGCCGGCTACACCGACGGCGGCATGGCGCCCCCCGGCCATACCGCCCTCTACGTCCTCGTGCCGGTGCCGAACCTGAAGGCGGGGATCGACTGGCCCGCCACCCGTGCGACCTATCGGGCCCTGGTGCTGGAACGCCTGAAGCTCCTCGGTCTCGACGACATCGAGAGCCGCATCCGCTTCGAGCGGATCGTCGACCCGGTCGAGTGGCGGGACGAGTTCGCGGTCTACGAGGGCGCCACCTTCAACCTCGCCCACGACCTGATGCAGATGCTGTACTTCCGCCCGCACAACCGCTTCGGGCCGGGGCTCTACCTCGTCGGCGGCGGCACGCATCCGGGTTCGGGCCTGCCGGTGATCTACGAGGGCGCGCGCATCTCCGCCCGCCTGCTCATCGAGGAGCTGGCCGGCGCCCGCGTCGCCGAGACCTCCGGCGTGCCCGAGACCGCGGCGCTCGCCACCGGCGGCGAGACCTCGTGAGCGTCGCTGGGCCCCGCACGCTCCGTACGCCGACTCCCATTCCGCATTCCGGCCGCGCCCCGAGGCGCCTCGCGCTCGCCGCGGTGGCCGTCGTCGTCGCCCTGCCGGCGGCGGCGGCCACCGTCGAGGTGGTGGTGGATGGGGCCGACCCCGGCACCTCCGTGTCCGTCGCCCTGTGCCAGGGCGGCCTGTCCGAGGAGGCCTGCAGCCTCGGGCAGGAGCTGACCGCGCGCGGCGGGACGGTGAACGTCGTGTTCCGCGACGTTCCGGCCGGCCGCTACGCCGTCGCGGCGTTCGAGGACGTCAACGGCAACCGCAAGCTCGACCGGACCGGCCTCGGCCTGCCGATCGAGCCCTACGGCTTCTCCGGGGGCGTCGGTCTCAAGGCCCGCCCGACCTTCGCGCAGGCCGCCTTCGACCTGCGCGAACCCGGGACCGCGCTGCGGGTCGGCCTCGCCCGCGCCCTGCCCCGACGCTGAGGCGCCGCGTGACGGAGCCTCTCGTCCGCGTCGCGGGCGCCGCCCTCGCCTATCGCGATCGACGCGTGCTAGACGCGGTCGATCTCGTCCTCGGCGCGGGCGAGATCCTGGCGCTGCTCGGGCCGAACGGCGCCGGCAAGACCTCGCTGATGCGCCTGATCGCGGGGCGCCTCGCGCCGCAGGCCGGAACGGTGCGGGTCGGCGGCCAGGATCCGTTCCGGGTGCGCGCAGCGCGGCGGGCGATCGGCTGGGTGCCGCAGGAGATCGCGCTCTACCCGCGCCTCACCGTCGCCGAGAATCTCGGCGTGTTCGCGCAGCTCGCCGGCATCGGGCGGCGTGAGCGCGCCATGGCCGTGGCGGAGGCCATGGCGCTCACCGACATCGCCGAGGCGGCCGGGCGCCCGGTCGGGCTGCTCTCGGGCGGCTACCAGCGGCGGGTCAACATCGCGGCGAGCCTGATGTGCCGGCCGGCCCTGGTGCTGCTCGACGAGCCGACGCAAGGGGTGGATCTCGTCGCCCGCGCCGCGATCCACGCCGTGCTCGGGCGCCTGCGCGAAGAGGGCACCGCCATCCTGATCGCCACCCACGACTTCGCCGAAGCCGAGCGCCTCGCCGACCGTGCCGCCTTCATGGCCGGTGGCCGCATCGTCCGCGAAGGTACGCTCGCGGACATGCTGGCCGAGCTTCGTGCCGGCATTCCCGAGCGCGAGGTCGCCCTCAGCCTGCCGGCCGGCCCCGCCGCCGACGAGGTAGAGCCCCGGCCCGAAGCGGTTGTGCGGGCGGAAGTACAGCATCTGCATCAGG
>NZ_VRUV01000484.1:0-3463 GCF_008039455.1 Methylobacterium sp. WL116 | reverse complement strand
GCTCCACGCCACCGCCTTCGCGCGGCCCTGGGACGCGCACGAGTTCGAGCGGATGCTGTGCGAGCGCGCGACGCAGGGGCACGCCCTGTGGCGGGCCGGCGCGATGCAGGGCTTCATCCTGTCCCGCAAGGTCGCCGACGAGGCCGAGATCCTCACCGTCGTGCTGGCGCCCTCCGCCCGCGGCGGCGGCCTGAGCCATCGGCTGCTGCGCGAGCATCTCGGGCACCTGGCGCTGATCGGCGTCGCGCAGGTCCACCTGGAGGTCGACGAGGGCAATGCGCCCGCGCTCAAGCTCTACGCCCGGCACGGGTTCATCCGGGTGGGCACGCGGACCGGCTACTACGCGCAGGCCGACGGCAGCCGCGCGACCGCGCTCACCATGCGCGCCGACCTGACGTGAGCGCCCGGTGACGCGCGTCGGGGTGGCCCTGCGCCTGGTCGTCTGCGCGCTGGCCTTCGCGCTGCTCGCCGGTCCGCACTGGCTGGCCCTGCGCTTCGGCGAGCGCCGCGGATGGGGCCTCGCGCCGGCGCTGTTCCACCGGGTGTTCCTGGCCCTGTTCTCGGTGCGCGTGACGCAGAGCGGCACCCCGCCCCGCCCCGGCGAGGCCGCGCTGGTGCTCGCCAACCACGTCTCCTGGCTCGACATCATCGCCGTCGGCTCGCTGCGGCCGCTCTCCTTCGTGGCGAAGTCCGAGATCGCCGGCTGGCCGGTGATCGGCACGCTCGCCGCCCTCCAGCGCACGGTGTTCATCGACCGGGCGCGGCGCGGCGCGACCGCGACCGTCAACGCCGCGATCGGCGACCGGCTGGCGCGGGGCGAGCTCGTGGTGCTGTTCGCCGAGGGCACCACCGGCGACGGCACCCGCCTGCTGCCGTTCCGCTCCTCGCTCGTCGGCGCGGCGCGGGCCGCGATCCAGGCGCGAGGGGCCGACGGCGGCCTCGACCGCATCCGCCTGCAGCCCCTGGCGATCACCTATCCGCGCCGCAACGGCCTGCCCGTGGGCCGGGCCGAGCGCCCCGAGATCGCGTGGTACGGCGACATGGACCTCGCCCCCCATCTCGCCCTGTTCTTCGAGCGCGGGCCGATCGACGTCCACGTGGTCTGGGGCCAGCCGATCGCCTTCGAGGCCGGCACCGACCGCAAGGCCGTCACGGTCCAGGCCGAGGCCGCCGTCCGCGCCGCGATGAAGGGCCCGGGGGCGATGCAGGGCCACGCGGGGGTGCCGGGCCACGCGCCCGCCCGGCCGCTGCCGGGCCTCACGGACGGCACGGCGGCCGCCTGAATCCCGTCAGGCCGGTTCGGTCGCGTGCGGCACGGTCGCCGTCAGCCGCAGGTTCATCGCCCTCAGGACGCGCACCGTCGTATCGAGGCTCGGATTGCCCTCCTCGGAGAGGGCCTTGTACAGGCTCTCGCGCGACAGGCCGGAGGTGCGGGCGATCCGCGTCATGCCGCGGGCGCGGGCGGCGACGCCGAGCGCGTGGCGGAAGAGCGCCGTGTCTCCTTCCTCGAAGGCCGCGGTGAGGTATTCCGCCAGCGCCTCGTCGGTCTCGAGATAGTCTGCCGAATCGTAGGGCTGCGTCTCGGTCATCCGCCGTCTCCATCCTTCAGATCTGCGGCCAGCGCCCTGGCCCGCACGATATCCCGTTGCTGGCTGCCCTTGTCTCCGCCGCAGAGCAGAACGATCAGGGCTTCGCCGCGACGGATGAAGTACAGTCGGTAGCCAGGTCCGTAATCGATGCGCATCTCGCTCACCCCGGAGCCGACCGGCTTCGCGTCGCCGGCATTGCCCAGAGCGAGACGGTCGATCCGGATCGCGATCCGCGCCTTGGCACGCGGATCCCGCAAGGCGCCGAGCCAAGCATCGAAATCAGCCGTGCGTCGGACCGGAATCCTAAATGTTCGTATTCTATAGGATACGGACTGGCAAGCGCTCGGACCGGGTCGCGACGGCGGGCCGGATCTATGATAGAGGCGTGCCGCCTCGGCCGCAGAGATGTTCGCGCGCCGTATCCCAAGGAACCCGGGACCCGACGCGGTGTCGAAAAAAGCCTTCGTCAAATCCTACGGCTGCCAGATGAACGCCTACGACGCCGCCCGCATGGCGGACGTCCTGGCCGAGCAGGGGTTCTCCGCCACCGACGCCGTCGAGGAGGCGGACGTGGTGGTGCTCAACACCTGCCACATCCGCGAGAAGGCGGCCGAGAAGGTCTATTCCGAGCTCGGCCGGCTGCGCGTGCTCAAGGACGCGCGGAAGCTCGAAGGCCGCGACACCCGCATCGTCGTCGCCGGCTGCGTCGCGCAGGCGGAAGGCTCCGAGATCCTGCACCGCGCGCCCGTGGTGGACGTGGTCGTCGGGCCGCAGAGCTACCATCGGCTGCCGGACCTGCTCGCCCGCTCGCATGCCAGGCGCGTGGTCGACACCGAATTCCCCGTCGAGGACAAGTTCGACCACCTGCCGGCGCGCCGCACCGCGGGCGTCTCCGCCTTCCTCACGGTGCAGGAGGGCTGCGACAAGTTCTGCGCGTTCTGCGTGGTGCCCTACACCCGCGGCGCCGAGGTCTCGCGTTCCGTCGCCGCCGTCGTCGCGGAGGCGGAGAAGCTCGCCGCCGGTGGGGTCCGCGAGATCGGCCTCGTCGGCCAGAACGTGAACGCCTATCACGGGCTCGGGGCCGACGGCGGCGCGGCGACGCTGGCCGATCTGATCCGCGCGGTGGCGCGCGTGCCGGGCATCGCGCGGATCCGCTACACCACGAGCCACCCCAACGACATGGGCGACGACCTGATCGCGGCCCATGCCGAGATCCCGGCGCTGATGCCCTACCTGCACCTTCCGGTGCAGTCGGGCTCCGACCGGATCCTGTCCGCGATGAACCGCCGCCACACCGGGGACGCCTACCGGCGGATCATCGACCGCGTCCGCAGGGCCCGCCCCGACATCGCCCTGTCCTCGGACTTCATCGTCGGCTTTCCCGGCGAGACCGACGCCGAGTTCGCCGACACGATGCGGCTCGTCTCCGACATCGGGTTCGAGAGCGCCTATTCCTTCAAGTACAGCCCGCGCCCCGGCACGCCGGCCGCCGAGCGCAGCGACGCGGTCCCGGAGGACGTGATGACCGGCCGCCTGCACGCGCTGCAGGCGCTGCTCGACGCGCAGCGCCACGCGTTCCAGCGCGCGGCGGTGGGGCAGGTGGTCGAGGTCCTGGTCGAGAAGGCCGGCCGCAGGCCCGGCCAGGTCGCGGGCAAGACGCCGCACCTGCTCGCCGTTCAGTTCGACGCCCCCACCTCCCGTATCGGGCAGGTCGTGCCCGTGCGCATCGTCGAGGCGGGGACCAACAGCCTGTTCGGCGCGGCGATCGAGGCCGCGGCGGCCGCGTAGGGCGGCGGGCCGGGCGATGAAGGGAGTGTTCGTGGCGTCATTCGACGGAACGGCCGGGCGCAGCGGCCCCTTGCGCGGGCGCGGGC
>NZ_VRUV01000483.1:0-3487 GCF_008039455.1 Methylobacterium sp. WL116 | reverse complement strand
ACCACGTCGACAGCGCGCGACGCGAAGCCGGTGCGGGCGGGCGCCGCCCCCGCCGCCGGCACCTGGGGAACGATCAAGCAGCTCCTCGGCAACCGGATGCTGCTCGGCATCTACGTGGCGCAGCACTGCATCAACGTGATGACCTACTTCTTCCTGACGTGGTTTCCGATCTACCTCGTCAAGCAGCGCGGCATGTCCGTGCTCCAGGCCGGCTTCACCGCCTCGCTCCCGGCCTTGTGCGGCTTCGTCGGCGGCATCCTCGGCGGCGTGATCTCCGACGCGCTCCTGCGCCGGACCGGCTCGCTCAACATCGCCCGCAAGCTGCCGATCATCGCCGGCATGCTGCTGTCGATGGTGATCATCGCCTGCAACTACGTCGACTCGCATGCCCTGGTGATCGGCCTGATGGCGGCGGCCTTCTTCGGCAAGGGCCTCGGGGCGCTCGGCTGGGCGGTGGTGTCCGACACCTCGCCCAAGGAGGCGGCGGGCCTGAGCGGCGCGCTGTTCAACATGTTCGGCAACACCGCCGGCATCACCACGCCGATCATCATCGGCTATCTCGTCCAGTCCTCGGGCTCGTTCGACACGGCGTTGGTCTTCGTCGGGATCAACGCGCTCGTGGCGATGAGCGCCTATCTCCTCCTCGTCGGCGACATCCGGCGGGTGGAGCTGCGCCGCGCCTGACCGACCGCCGACCGCCAGGGAGCATGCGATGCCAGACGCCGTGATCGAAGCCCCGCCGGTGCCGCCGGCCGGGCCCGCCCTGGGCGACGCCCCCCGCACCATCCGCCTGCACGCGAGCGACAACGTCGCCATCGTCGTCAACGCCTTCGGGCTGCCGGCCGGCACGGTGTTCTCGGACGGGCTGACCCTCGTCGAGTTCGTGCCGCAGGGCCACAAGGTGGCGCTCGCCGCGATCCCCGAGGGCGGCGAGGTCCGGCGCTACGGCGAGGTCGTCGGCATCGCGACGCAGGATATCCCGTGCGGCGCCTGGGTCGAGGAATCGCGCGTGGCCACCCCGACCGCCCCCGCCCTCGACGCGCTGGAGATGGCGACCCGCGTGCCGGCGCCCCTGCCGCCGCTGACCGGCTGCACCTTCGAGGGGTTCCGCAACCCGGACGGCTCGGTCGGCACCAAGAACATCCTCGCCATCTCGATCAGCGTGCAATGCGTCGCCGGCACCCTCGACGTGGCGATCCGGCGGATCAAGGCGGAGCTGCTGCCGCGCTTCCCCAACGTCGACGACGTGGTCGGGCTGACCCACGCCTACGGCTGCGGCGTCGCGATCAACGCGCCGCAGGCGGTGATCCCGATCCGCACCCTCCAGAGCCTCGCCCGCAACCCGAATTTCGGCGGCGAGGTGATGGTGGTGGGCCTCGGCTGCGAGAAGCTCGTCTCCGAGCGCCTGCTGCCGGACGGCGACGACGCGCAGGACGGCGGCGTCGTGCGGATGCAGGACGAGCGCCACCAGGGCTTTTCCATGATGCTCGACAGCATCATGGCGATGGCCGAGGCCCGGCTCGCGATCCTGAACCGGCGCCGGCGCGAGACCTGCCCGGCCTCCGACCTCGTGGTCGGCCTGCAATGCGGCGGCAGCGACGCGTTCTCCGGCGTCACCGCCAACCCGGCGCTCGGGTACTGCGCCGACCTGATCGTCGCCGCCGGCGGCACGGTCCTGTTCTCGGAGGTCACCGAGGTCCGCGACGCGATCCACCTGCTGACGCCGCGCGCCAAGACGCCAGCGGTGGCCGAGGCTTTGGTGCGCGAGATGGCGTGGTACGACGACTACCTCGCCAAGGGCGAGGCCGACCGGCGCGCCAACCCGTCCCCCGGCAACAAGAAGGGCGGGCTGAACAACATCGTCGAGAAGGCGCTCGGGTCGGTCGCCAAATCCGGCACCTCGGCGATCTCCGGCGTGCTCGCCCCGGGCGAGCGGGTCCGCGAGAAGGGCCTGATCTTCGCGGCGACGCCGGCGAGCGACTTCGTCTGCGGCACGCTGCAGCTCGCCTCCGGGATCACCCTCCAGGTGTTCTCGACGGGCCGCGGCACGCCCTACGGCCTCGCGCAATGCCCCGTGATCAAGGTCGCGACCCGCACCGAGCTCAGCCAGCGCTGGTCCGACCTGATCGACCTCGACGCCGGCCGCATCGCCACCGGCCACGCGACGATCGAGGAGGTCGGCCGCGAGCTGTTCCAGCTCATCCTCGACGTGGCGAGCGGGCGCAAGACGCCGTGGTCCGACCGCTGGGGCCTGTTCAACGACCTGACGCTGTTCAACCCGGCGCCGATCACCTGAGGGTTCCGACGCCACGGAAGGAGCGGACACGCCGCACGCCATGCGCCGTGCCCGCCGGGGACCGAGCGACGGACAGGCCGGGACGACACCGGCCGGGAGGACACGATGGGCGCACTCGATCGCCGGACCCTGCTGGCGCTGGCGGGCGCCGCCGCCACGACGGCGTGGGCCGGGCCTGCGCAGGCCGCCTTCGAGCCGTCCGAGCGCCTGCCCGACCCGGCGATCGAGATCCTCGACCCGTCGTTCGCCCGGTACCGGATCTTCTCGGCGACGGTGGAGCGGATCGCCACGGGCTTTCGCTGGGCGGTAGGGCCGCCCTACACCAGCTCGAGGATCGCGAGCCGGTCCGTCACGCCGAGGGTCAGCGTCCGGGCCGGGCCGAGCGTTTCCACGCCGACCGAGCCGTCGTCGGCGAAGCGGTGCAGCCGCGCCGCCTTCGGGACGCCCGAGAGGGTGAGGGTCACGCCCTGCGCCGGCGCGTCGGGCCGTGCCCGGCGTTGCACCCGGTCCCAGCCGTCGATCCCGAGCCAGAGCGGCACGAGGACGGCGCCGTCGCCGCGCAGGAAGCGGATCGCCTGGAGGTCGCGCGGGGCCGCGTCGAGGGCCGCGTCGAGGGCCACGTCGAGGGCGGGGCCGGCCACGACCGGGCCGGCCCGGAACAGGCGCATCAGGTTGGCGACCGCGGAAAAGGTCGGCGTGGCTGAGCCGTCGAAGCGCAGGAGGCCGAACCGGCCTTCCGGGTCGCCCTCGCCCCGGTCGACCGAGGCGGCCAGCTCGTAGAGGTAGGTGCGGCGGATGCCCTGGAGGAAGCTCCACAGCAGCAGGCGGGGCGTGTAGCGCGCCCGCACGGCCTCCGAGACCGGGAAGTGGAAGCTCCGGGTGGCGAGCGCGGTGTGGTAGCCGTTCTCGGTGGCGAGCAGCGGCGCGCGGCCGAAGATGGGCTGAGCGGCGGCGACGAAGCGGCGCAGGTCGCCGTTACCGGCGTTCTCCGGGTGCTCCATGCCGGGGTAGGGGTGGATGTTGCCGTAGTCGACGGCGTTGGCCAGGGACTCCGCCGCCGCGACGTTGGCCTGGACGTAGCTCGGCCCGGCGACCTTCACCGCGCCGCCGGCGTTGCGTGCCGCCCGGTAGAGCGCGCGCTGGTGCTCGGCCGAGGCCTGCGGGCGGCCGGCGCCGGCGGCGATGTTGGGC
>NZ_VRUV01000482.1:0-3494 GCF_008039455.1 Methylobacterium sp. WL116 | reverse complement strand
CCGGGCCCGGCTTTGGCCTACGCCGCCCTCGAGAGCCCCGGGCTGGAGCGGTCGCGCGGCCGCCTGTTCCCCGGCCCCGACGCGGGCGCCGGCACGGCGATCTACGACATCACCGCCCGCACCGTCCGCCTGCCGAACGGCGAGGTGCTGGAAGCCCATTCCGGCCTCGGCGCCAGCATGGACCATCCCGACTTCGTGCACCTGCGGATGCGCGGCTCGACCCCGCCGGGCACCTACGACCTCACCGAGCGCGAGGCTTTGTTCCACGGCGTGCGGGCGATCCGCCTCAACCCGGTGGGCGGCGCCGCCGCGATCCACGGCCGCGACGGGCTGCTGGCCCACACCTACATGCTCGGGCCGAGCGGCGCCTCGAACGGCTGCGTGTCCTTCCGCAACTACGACCGCTTCCTGCAGGCGTTCCTGCGCGGCGAGATCCGCCGCCTCGTCGTGGTGACCGGCCGCGGCGACGGCCCGGCCCGCTTCGCCGCGAGCCGCTGACGCCGTCACCGATCGGCCACACCCGGCGACGGCGTCCGAAAGCCGGATTGACGGGCCGGCGCCGCCCGACGCAACCTGCACGCGACGGTTCCTCATCGAGGATCAAAAGGGAACGCGGTGAGGGGAGGGCCCGACGAGGCCTTGCCCGAAGCCGCGGCTGCCCCCGCAACTGTAAGCGGCGAGCCTTCCACCACTGGACGTCACTGGATGCGCCGCATCCGGGAAGACGGTGGCGGGCGATGACCCGCGAGCCAGGAGACCTGCCGTCAGTCGTGGTCACACGCGAAGCGCGTCGGGCGGGGTGTTCCGGCGGGTGTCGAAGCCCCCGGCCGTCCGACGGACGGAGCGGTGGATCGGCCTCGTTCGCGGTGACGTGCCACGTCCGCGTCGCCCGAGGTCCCGTGTCCGCGTCCCAGTCCCCGCCCGTCTTCCGAACGCCAACTCTGCTCGCTCTCGCCTGCGCCGCCGCCCTCTCGGGCCCGGCCGCGCTGGCGCGCCCCGCCGCCGGGGAGGCCGAGGCGAACCTCGCCGAGATCTCCGTGACGGCCGACGATCCCAGGCCCGCCGCCGGGGCTGCGGCGAGCGCCGGCTACGTCGGCGGCACCATCGGCGCCGGCGGGGCGCTTCGGACGGTGGATGCGGCGAGCGCCGGCATCGTTTCCGGCGCCGAGATCAACAGCCGCCCGATCACGCGGCCGGGCGAGGTGCTCGAATCCGTGCCCGGCCTGATCGTCACCCAGCATTCGGGGGAGGGCAAGGCCAACCAGTTCTTCCTGCGCGGCTTCAACCTCGACCACGGCACCGACATCGCGATCGAGGTCGACGGGATGCCGGTGAACATGCGCACGCACGCGCACGGCCAGGGCTACGCCGACATCAACTTCCTGATCCCCGAGCTCGTCGGCGCGGTGGCGTTCCACAAGGGGCCGTACTTCGTCCGCGACGGCGACTTCGCCTCGGCCGGCTCGGTACGGATCGACTACCTCGACACCGTCGCCAAGAACGTCGCGCTGACCTCGTTCGGCAGCTTCGGCTACGCGCGGGCGCTGACCATCGCCTCGGCCCCCCTCGGCCAGGGCAACCTGCTCGTGGCGGGCGAGGCGCAGGTCTACGACGGCCCGTGGGACGTGCCGGACGCGCTGCGCAAGGTGAACGGCGTGGTGCGCTACAGCCAGGGCACGGCGCTCGACGGGTTCTCGGTCACCGGCATGGCCTATGCCAGCCGCTGGACCGCGACCAACCAGATCGCGTCGCGCGCGGTGTCGGAGGGGATCATCGGCCGCTTCGGCACCCTGAACCCGACCGACGGCGGCGACAGCAGCCGGTTCTCGCTCTCGGGCCGCTGGAGCATGACCGACGACACCGGCGTCACGCGGGCCTCGGCCTACGTCATCCGCTCGCAGCTCAACCTGTTCAACGACTTCACCTACTTCCTCAACGATCCGGTCAACGGAGACCAGTTCCACCAGCTCGACCAGCGCATCCTCGGCGGCGGCGAGGTGAGCCACGTCTTCCAGGGCGACCTGTTCGGGCATCCGATGGAGAACGAGATCGGGGTGCAGACCCGCACCGACGCGATCCGCGTCGGGCTGTTCAACACCGCGAACCGCCAGTTCCGCACGGGCGTCCTCGACGACCGGGTGCTGGAGGCGAGCGGGGCGTTCTACGTCGACAACCGCGTGCGCTGGACCGACTGGCTGCGCACCAGCGTCGGCTTCCGGGCCGACGCCTACTACGGCGACGTGGTCTCCGACACGGCGGCCAATTCCGGCAAGGCACGGGACGGCATCGCCAACCCGAAGCTCGGGCTGGTGCTGGGGCCGTGGTTCGACACCGAGCTCTACGTGAACTACGGCGGCGGCTTCCACTCGAACGACGTGCGCGGCGTGACCGCGACGGTCGACCCGGCGAGCCCCCTGTTCAACATCGCGCGCTCGCCCTTCCTCGTGCCCTCGACCGGCTACGAGGTCGGCATCCGCAACCGCTCGATCGCCGGGCTGGAGACGGCATTGGCCCTGTTCCGCCTCGATTTCGCGTCGGAGAACCTGTTCCAGGGCGACACCGGCACGACGGAGCCGAGCCGGCCGAGCCGCCGCTTCGGCATCGAGTGGACCAACCGCTACGCGGTGACGCCGTGGCTGAGGCTGGAGGGGGACCTCACCGTCACCAATACCCGCTTCTCCGACGTCGACCCGGTCGGCAACCGCATCCCCGAGGCGCCGACCACGATCGCGTCGGCCGGGTTCACCTTCGGCGAGGGCCTCGGCTGGTTCGGCGCGATGCGGCTGCGCTACTTCGGCCCGCGCCCGCTGATCGAGGACAATTCCGTGCGCTCGAAGCCGACGGCGCTGCTCAACGGCCGCGTCGGCTACAATTTCGACAACGGCCTCAGCCTGTCGCTCGACGTGCTGAACCTGACCAACGCCAAGTCGGACCAGATCACCTACTACTACGTCTCGCGCCTGCCGGGCGAACCGGCCGACGGCGTCGCCGACCGGCACTTCCACCCGGTCGAGCCCACCGCCGTGCGGCTGACGCTGGCCGGGCGGTTCTGAGCGGCGGCCCTCGATCCGAGCGGCAGGCCCGGCGAAAACGGCCTCGCACGGTTCTGCCGCATTGACGGGGCGGCGGCCGGCGCCCTAGGCGTGGGGCATGCGCATGTGGCGGCCAGATTGGCGGGTCTGCCGCGCGGTCATCGCCGTGACCGCGCTCTACGCGCTCGCCCTGCAGGCCGTCCTCGGCGGGATGACGGGCGTGCGCACCCTCGACCCGGCGCACGCGCTCTGCCTGCAGGAATCCGGCGCGGACGGGCAGGGCCCGGCCGACGCGCCCCATCACGGCGACCACCTGGCATGCTGCACGGCCGCGCAGGCGATGCCGATGGCGGACGTGCCGGTTCCGGCGGCCGTCGCGGTCGCCCGGTCCGCTCCCCCGGCCGTCGACGTTCCGTGGCGTCCCGTCCTCGCCGCCGCCGCCCGCGCTCCGCCGGGCATCGG
>NZ_VRUV01000481.1:0-3495 GCF_008039455.1 Methylobacterium sp. WL116 | reverse complement strand
CCGCCCGCCGCCGCGCGCTGCGCTGGCTGCCCCTGGCGCTGCTGATCGCGCTGTCGATCGCCGTGCTGGTCTCGGGCGCGTCGCAGCTCCTCAGCCTCGACCGGCTGCTCGAGTCGCGGCAATGGCTGCGCGCCTTCGTCGAGGCGGACCGCCCGCGCGCCCTCGTGCTGGCCTACCTGATCTATGTCGGCTCCGTCGTCGTCTCGGTGCCGGCGACGCTGATCCTCACCATGGTGTGCGGCTTCCTGTTCGGCATCGTCACCGGCGCGATCGTCGCCGTCTGCGCCGCCACCACAGGCGCCGCGATCGTCTTCGCGATCGGCCGCGGGCCGGCCTCGGACCTGCTGCGGCGGGTGGCCGGGCCGCGGCTCGGCGCGCTCGCCGAGGGGTTCCGCAACGATGCCTTCGGCTACATCGTGTTCCTGCGCCTGCTGCCGCTGTTCCCGTTCTGGATGACCAATCTCGGGCCGGCCGCGTTCGGCGTGGCGCTGCGCACCTTCGTGCTCGCCACCGCCTGCGGCCTGCTGCCCGGCGCCTTCGTCTACGCGGCGACCGGCGCCGGCATCGAGGACGTGGTCGCGGCCCATGCGGACGCGAAAGCAGTATGCCTGTCCGCCGGCGGCAGCGATTGCGACAACGCGCTGAGCTTCCGCGCGCTGGTGACGCCGCGGATGGTGATCGGGCTCGGCGGCCTCGGCCTGTTCGCGCTGCTCTCGATCGGCCTGCGGCGGCGCTTCATCCGGCGCAACGCGGGCTGATCCGCGGGACCGCTCGACCTTCGCGGGACGCGATTATCCCCACGCTGCGTACTGAAAATCGCGTTCGCGCGCCGATCCCGGGGGTGATGCCCCCTCGACGCTTCCTCGGCCCGCGGGCTACGAGGGATGATCGTGCCACCGTCTCGGCCAGGGGATGCGGGTGGCGACGGGACGTTCGCGAAGAGGCACGGGGTCGCCGCGCTTTCCGGGGCCGGGATAGCAGTGGTCGCAAGGACTGACACGGACTCGACGGAGGCGGCAGAGCGCGACGCGCCCGTCGCGGTGCCGCGTTCCGACCGCTGGCTCAAGCGCCTCGGCCTTTCCGGACGCCTCTTCCTCGTCACCGTCGCCTTCGTCGCGGCGATCGAGATCCTGATCTTCGTGCCCGCGGTCGCGAATTACCGCCTGTCCTGGCTGTCCGACCGGATCAGCGCCGCGCAGGTCGCGGCCCTCGTGCTCGATGCCAGCGAAGGGCACCCGGTGTCCGACGAGCTCGCCCGGCGCCTGCTGGCCGGCGTCGGCGCCCGCGCGATCGCGGTCCGCGACGGCGACACCCGCCAGCTCCTGTCGATCGAGCCGATGCCGGACCGGGTCTCCGACACGGTCGACCTGCGCAACCGATCGATCTGGTGCGCCATCCGCGGCGCTTGGCGGACGCTGACCGAACCGGTCGACGAGCCGATCCGCATCGTCGGCCAGGGCTGGGAAGGCTTCGACCTGGTCGAGATCATCCTCGACGACGCGCCGCTGAAGCAGGCGGTGGTCGATTTCGCGATCCGGCTGGCGGTGTCGTCGCTGATCATCGCCACCGCCGCGGCCGGCCTCGTCTTCTTCGTGCTGCAGACCCTGATCGTGCGGCCGGTGCGCCGGCTCGCGCGCAACATCACCGCCTTCGCCGACGACCCGGAGGGGGCCGACCGGATCATCACGCCCGTGCCGCGCAGCGACGAGATCGGGCTCGCCGAGACCGCGCTGGCGCGGATGCAGCGGACGCTCGCGGACCAGCTGCGCCAGAAGCGCCGGCTCGCCGAGCTCGGGCTCTCGGTCGCCAAGATCAACCACGAGCTGCGCAACCTGCTGACCGGAGCGCAGCTGCTCGGCGACCGGCTCGAGGAAACCTCGGACCCGACGGTGCAGCGCGTGGCGCCGCGCCTCGTCGCGACGCTGGGGCGGGCGATCCGCTTCTGCGAGGCGACGCTGGCCTACGGCCGCGCCGCCGAGCGCACGCCGCGCAGCCGCGCGTTCGCGCTGGCCCCGGTCCTGGCGGAACTCGCCGATCTCGCGGCGCTCTCCGCCCACGGCCGCGTCCGGGTCGTGACCGAGGTCGCCCCCGAGCTGACGGTGTTCGCCGATTCCGAGCAGATCGGGCGGGCGATCGGAAACCTGGTGCGCAACGCCGTGCAGGCGCACGACTTCACCGAGGCGAACGTGGCCTCGCCGGAGGTGCGGATCACGGCCGGGCGCGAATGCGCCGGTGCGGTGACGATCCTGGTGGCCGATAACGGTCCCGGCCTGCCGGCGCGGGCGAAGGAGCACCTGTTCGAGGCCTTCCAGGGCTCGATGCGCTCGGGCGGCACCGGGCTCGGCCTCGCCATCGCCTCCGAGCTCGTGCGGCTGAACGGCGGGACGCTGTCGCTCGACCCCGCCGCCGAGGGCACCCGGTTCCGGATCGTGCTGCCGGACGCCGAGGCCTGAGGCCTACTCGGCGGCTTCCATCATGGGCGCGGCCACCGTGATGCCGATGTCGCGCAGCAGGGCGGCGTCGGAATCGGTCTCGTTGTTGGCGGTGGTCAGCAGGCGCTCGCCGTAGAAGATCGAGTTGGCGCCGGCGAGGAAGCACAGGATCTGCGCCTCGCGGGTCAGCCCCTTGCGCCCGGCGCTGAGGCGCACCCGCGCCTTCGGCATCACGATCCGCGCGGTCGCGCACATCCGCACGAGGTCGAGCGGGTCGACCGGCGGGCGGTCCTCCAGCGGCGTGCCCTCGACGGCGACGAGGGCGTTGATCGGCACGCTCTCGGGATGCGGCGCATGGTTGGCGAGCACCTGGAGCATCGCGGCCCGGTCGGTCACGCCCTCGCCCATGCCGACGATGCCGCCGCAGCACAGGCCGATGCCGGCCTCGCGCACGTTTTCCAGGGTCTGGAGCCGGTCGGCGTAGGTCCGGGTCGAGATGATGTCCTCGTAGAAGTCCGGTCCGGTGTCGAGGTTGTGGTTGTAGGAGGTCAGCCCGGCCTCGGCGAGCCGCACGGCCTGGGACGGCGTCAGCATGCCGAGGGTGACGCACGCCTCCATGCCCAGGCCGCGCACGCCGCGGACCATGGCCAGCACCGCGTCGAATTCCGGGCCGTCCTTCGGCTGGCGCCAGGCGGCGCCCATGCAGAACCGATGCGCCCCGGCCGCCTTCGCCTCGGCGGCCTCGCGCAGAACCGCGTCGACCGGCATCAGGCGTTCCTTGGCCATGCCGGTGCCCTTGTGATGGGCCGATTGCGGGCAGTAGGCGCAATCCTCGGGGCAGCCGCCGGTCTTGATCGACAGGAGCGAGGCGCGCTGGATGTCGGCCGGATCGTTGTGGGCCCGGTGCACGGAGGCGGCGCGAAACACGAGGTCGAGCAGCGGCAGGTCGTGGATCGCGCGGATCTCCTCGACCGTCCAGTCGTGGCGGATGGCGGGGGCGGCGGCCTGAGCCGGACGGCTTGATTTTCGCCCGCGGATTCGCCTCATGGGCGCATGATGCAGC
>NZ_VRUV01000480.1:0-3509 GCF_008039455.1 Methylobacterium sp. WL116 | reverse complement strand
CCAAGCCCGCGCCCGCTCCGCCCGAGGCGAAGGTCGCCGACGCGCCCGGGGCGCAGGCAGGGGCCAAGCCCGATCCGGCCAAGAGCGACGTGGCGAAGCCCGACGCCAAGGCATCGGACAAGAAGGCCGCGCCGGCGTCCAAGGATGCCAAGCCTGCCAAGGATGCCAAGCCGAAGGACGCCAAGCCCAGGGAGGCGACCGAAGCGCCCGAGCCCGACCTGGCGCGGCTGCGCGCCGGGGTGGTCGTCGAGTACCTGCTCCAGGCCGGCGCCGGCGTCGATCAGCTCAGCATCGCGGACAAACCCTCGGACCGGCCGGGCATCGCCTTCGCCGTGCTGCCCTGACCGTCAAGAGGCCGTTCGCCCGTGATGCTTCTCCTCACCGGCCTGTGGCCGGGATCGCTCGCCGCCCTGATGCTCGGGCTCGGCGTCGGCCGGCTCGCCGGGTTGCCTTCCGGCCCCGCGATTCCCGCCGCGCTCGGGATCGCGACCCTGGTGCTGGCCGGCATCGCCCTCGCGGGGATCGTGCCCGGCGTCGCCGGGTTCTGGCTCGAGAGCGCGGTTGCGATGCTGGCGCCCTACCTTGCCGGCTGCGCGCTCGGCGGGCTCGCCCGGCGCCTCGCGGGGGTGCGACCGAGCGAGCCCCCCACAACCTGAAGCCGGCGCGGAACCGAGGCGCCCCGGTCCGGCGTTGCCCCTCCAGAGAGAGCCTTCGGGCTCACCGGAGACACGCAACGGACCCCAAACCATGAGACTCGATCGCTCCGCCCGCCGTCGCCTCGCCCTGCGCCCGCGCGCTGGCCTCGCCGGAGGATGCGGCCGCCCCCGAGAGCTTCCTGATGGCGATGATCGAGCCCGACGAGCGCGCGGTGGTGCGCCGCCTGATGGCCCGCCGCGGCGGCGGGGCCGCCTGATGGCCGCCCATGCCCGCACCGAGCTCTCCGACGGGGCGCCGCACGTCCTCGTGGTCGACGACGACCGGCGCCTGCGCGAGCTGCTCGCCCGCTACCTCGCCGAGCAGGGGTTCCGCGTCACCGCCGCCGCGAGCGCGGCCGAGGCGCGGGCCAAGGCGCAGAGCCTGGTCTTCGACGCGATGGTGCTCGACGTGATGATGCCGGGCGAGGACGGCTTCGCCTATGCGCGCAGCGTGCGCGAGACCTCGCGCGTGCCGATCCTGATGCTCACCGCCCGCTCCAACCCGAACGACCGGGTGATGGGCCTCGAGATCGGCGCCGACGACTACCTGCCGAAGCCGTTCGAGCCGCGCGAGCTGACGCTCCGGCTCACCAACATCATCAACCGGGCGTCGGGCCCGCGCCGCGACACCGGCACCGGCGACGTGGTGACCTTCGGGCCGTTCTCCTACCGGATCGAGCGCGGGGAGCTGCGCCGCGAGGACGAGATGATCCGCATCACCGAGCGCGAGCGCGAGATCCTGACGATCCTGGCCGGCGCCCACGGCGCCAACGTCGAGCGCGAGGTGCTGGCCGGAGGCGGAGGGCTCGCCGCCGAGCGCACCATCGACGTGCAGATCAACCGCCTGCGCCGCAAGACCGAGGTCGACCCGGCCAACCCGACCTTCCTGCAGACCGTGCGCGGGGTCGGGTACCGGCTCGCGGTGGATTGAGGGGCGATGGCGCCCCTCAGATCTCGATCTCGGTCCCCACCTCCACCACCTGCCGCGTCGGCAGCCCGAAATGGGCGCCGGTGCGCTCGGCGTTGCGCTTCATGAAGGCGTAGAGGCCCTCGCGCCAGCTGTGCATGCCGGGGTTGGTCGGCGACGGGATGATGGCCTCGTGGCCGACGAAGTAGGTGATGTCCTCCACGAACTCCGCCGGCAGCAGGCCGCTCGCCACCGCGCATTGCAGCCCTTCGGGAATCGAGGCCGTCTGCATGAAGCCGTAATGCAGCACCACGCGCTCCATCCCGGGCGTGTATTTCGAGATCGCCTTGCGGATGCCCGAAGCCACGAGCGTCACCTCCGCGCGCTGCGACGCCGGCACGATCGGCTCCTCCTCGTAGATCACGGTGATCAGGAGGATGCGCTCGTGCAGGCAGCGGCTGCGCTCGACCAGGCGCCCGAGCGCCATCGGGATGCCCTCGCTCGCCGCCGAGAGGAAGGCGGCGGTGCCGGGCAGCGTCACCGGCGGGTGCGAGGCGAGGCGGGCGAGGAAGGCGTCCTCCTTCTGCCGCAGCGGCTCGCGCACCGCCTCCAGCACCCGGTTGCCCTTCATCCAGGTCAGCATCAGGAAGGCGACCGAGAAGGCCAGCACCAGCGGGAACCAGCCGCCCTCGAGGAGCTTCGCGCTGTTGGCCGCCAGGAACACCAGGTCGATGGCGAGGAAGAAGCCGTTGACCGCGAGCACCGCGGCGAGGCCGTAGCCCCAGCGCAGCGCGATCAGCGCGGCGAGCAGCGTGGTGATGCCCATCAGCGCCGAGACGGCGATGCCGTAGGCGCCGGCCAGCGCATCGGAGGAGCCGAACAGCACCACCGCGACGAGGGTGGCGAGCGCCAGGAGCCAGTTCACCGCCGGCACGTAGATCTGCCCGCGCTCGTGCTTGTCGGTGTGGACCACCCGCATCGCCGGCATGAAGCCGAGCTGGATCGCCTGCTGCGTCAGGGAATACACCCCCGAGATCACCGCCTGCGAGGCGATGACGGTGGCCATGGTGGCGAGCGCCACGAGGGGATAGTGCGCCCAGTCCGGTGCGAGCCGGTAGAACGGGTTCTCGATCGCGTCCGGCTCGGCGATGAGCAGCGCGCCCTGCCCGCAATAGTGGATCAGCAGCGCCGGCAGCACGAGGCCGAACCACGCGGTGCGGATCGCCGGCGCCCCGAAATGCCCGAGATCGGCATACATCGCCTCGCCGCCGGTGACCGCGAGGAAGGCCGCGCCGAGCATCAGGAACGAGACGTGCCAGCCGGCATGGACCAGGAAGTCGACCGCCCGCCACGGGTTGACCGCCGCCAGGATCTGCGGCGCGTGCCAGATGCTCGGGATCGCCAGCAGCACCAGGACGGAGAACCACACCAGCATCACCGGGCCGAACACCCGGCCGATCACCGCCACGCCCTGCCGCTGGACCAGGAACAGCCCGATCAGGATCAGGATCGTCAGCGGGACGACGAAGGGGCTCAGCACCGGCGCGTCGACCTTCAGGCCCTCGATCGCCGACAGCACCGAGATCGCCGGGGTGATCGCGCCGTCGCCGTAGAGAAGCGCCGCGCCGACGAGCCCGACCACCAGCAGCAGCGCCTGCCAGGTGCCGGCCTTGGCGTGGCGGGCGCCGAGCAGCGCCAGCATCGCGACGATGCCGCCCTCGCCGCGGTTGTCGGCGCGCAGGATCAGCACCGCGTATTTCAGCGAGACGATCAGGATCAGCGCCCACAGGATCAGCGAGACCGCGCCGGTGGCCGCCGCCGCGACCGGCGCCCCGCCGGAGATGCCGGCCTTCACCGCCTCCTTGAAGGCGTAGAGCGGGCTGGTGCCGATGTCGCCGTAGACGACC
>NZ_VRUV01000047.1:0-16378 GCF_008039455.1 Methylobacterium sp. WL116 | reverse complement strand
CGCGCTGACCGGCGCCGGCCTCAGCGAGCACGAGGCGGAGACCTATGCGGAGGGCGTGCGCCGGGGCGGGACCCTCGTCACCGCGCGCGTCGACGAGGGCCATGCCGACCGCGTCCTCGCCATCCTCGATCGGCACGGCTCGATCGATCTCGACGAGCGGGCGCAGGGCTGGCGGGCACAGGGCTGGACCGGCGGGATGACCGGCTCGGACGGGGCGAGGGGTGAGATCGGGTCGACCGCGATCGGCGCCGCGGGCTCGACCACGACGGGGCTCGACACCGAGAGCGGTCACACCCTGCTGCCGGCGGAGGAGCACAAGGCCGCCGGCACGCCGCCTGCGCCGACCCAGACCTTCGGATCGGACCGCCGCTGACCGCCCGAACCTAGTCGCCTTGCGGCGATCAGGTTATCTGCTTGCGGGCGAACAGGGCGGCGGCGAAGAACACCGCCGCGCCCGCCGCGACCAGGCTGCTCATCAGCAGGCGCCGCGGTTGCGTCGAGGATTCCGCCAGCACCGGCTCGACGATCGGGCTGAAGAACTCGATCTGCCGCGCCGCGATCATCCGCGCGCGCTCGTTGGCGGCGATGACCTTGGCGTAGTATTTCTCGGTGTCCTTGCGCTCGTTGTCCAAGGCTTCGAAGCGCGTCAGCGCGTCGGAAAGCAGGCGCTTCTGCTCCGGATCCTGGCTCGCCGACTGACGCTCGATCCGGCTGATGTTGTCGTCGAGGTCCTTGATCTGCGCCTTCATGTCTTGGATCCGGCGCGATTCCGGTGCGAGGTCGCGCAGCGACATCGTCAGCTGAACCGACAGGTTGATGCGCGCGGCACGAAGCTCGCCGATCACCTTCAGATTGGTCTCGTTGGCCTTCTGCGCGTCGAGGACGCCGTCCCGGTTGCGCAGGTCGCGCACCGCGAGGCGGATCTTGGCGAGGCGTTCCTCGGCGAGGCGCATCTCGCGGTTGCTCTCGGCGACCGCGTCGGTGCGCGCGCGCATGCTGAGCTCGTTCACCATCCGCTCGGCTTCCGCCATCACCGCCTTGGTGATCGCCAGCGACTCGGCCGGGTCGAATGCCGACACCGTCAGCGACATGATGCCGGAGCTGCCCTCGAGCTCGACGTTCACGCGCTCGCGCCAGTATTTCAGGAACTTCTCGATCGGCTTCTCGGCGTCGAAGCGGGAGAGGAAGTCGATCTGATCCCGGCTGAACCATTCCCGGATCGGCAGCTTCGCCTGAATGACTTCCAGCATCGGCCGGCTGAGGACGTACTGGTGCGTGATCAGCACGTCCTGGGCCAGCATCTCCTTGGGAACGCCGGCGTTGGTGCCGACCGCGTCGGGGGTCGCCTTCTCGGCGCCGCCGAGCGCCGGGCGCAGCGCGAAGCGCGCCTCGGTGACGAAGCGGTCGGAGGCCATGAGGCCGTAATAGATCCCGCCGAGCGCGGTCGGCAGGACGAAGCAGAGCACGAACAGGATCGGCAGCCACGGATCGCTCTTCACGTGGCTCTGGTAGGAGCGGATGCCCTTCTTGCGGTCGGCGAAGCGGGACAGCCGCGCGATCTGGCTCAGCGACTCCGCCACCGCCTTGGACCGGTCGGCGGTCGTCAGCGGCTGGCCCTGGGGATTGCGGATCTCGACGTTCATGGACCTGCTGTTTCCGTTGTCCCGGCGGAGGCGGCGACCACCCTCGGCTTCGTGCGCGGCGAAACGATGTCCGCCGCGCCGCGCATCCTCACGCGTTCAGGCGGCGATAGACCTCGATCGCGTCGTTGACGTCCTCGTAGATGATCGCGCGGCCGTTGATCAGCACGATGCCCTGCGTGCACCACTCGCGGATGGTCTCCATCGAGTGGGACACCATGATGACGTCGGCCGACTTGCGCCGCTCGGCGAACACCTCCGAGCAGCGCCGCTGGAAGCGCGCGTCGCCGACCGCCGTGACCTCGTCGATCAGGTAGCAGTCGAACGGGATCGCCATGCTCATCCCGAAGGCGAGGCGGGAGCCCATGCCCGAGGAGTAGGTCCGGATCGGCACGTCGAGGTAGCTGCCGAGCTCGGAGAAGTCCTCGACGTAGTCGAGCACCCGCTTCGGGTCCTCGCCGTACACCCGGGCGACGAAGATCACGTTGTCGCGCCCCGTCATCATCGGGTGGAAGCCGCCGCCGAAGCCGAGCGGCCAGGAGACCCGGAGGTTCCGCTTGATCTTGCCGCTCGTCGGCTCCTCGGTGCCGCCGATCATGCGCATCGTCGTCGACTTGCCGGCGCCGTTGATCCCGAGGATGCCGTAGCTGATGCCGGGCTTCAGCGTCAGCGACACCCGCTCCAGGATCGTGCGGCGGTGGCCGTCGGTCTTGTAGATCTTGGTGACGTTCTCGAAGCGGATCACCGCGGGCCGGTCTCCTCGGCGCGACCGGGTCGGCAGGCCGCCCCGCGGCTGTGCGCACCGAAAACGGCGAATCTGAGGATGGCCGGCCGCGCGCCTAATCGACGGCCGGGGCGTGCAACTCGGCGTTGGTGAAGCGCTGCTGCTCCTCCATCACCAGCGCGCCGAGCTCGCGCTTGATCGCGTTGAAGTCCTGGCTCGCCGGATCGCGCGGGCGCGGCATCGGCACGACGACGTCGCGTTTGATCCGGCCCGGGCGGTAGGTCATCACCAGGATGCGGTCGGCGAGGTAGATCGCCTCCTCGATCGAGTGCGTCACGAACACGATCGTCTTGCGGTATTCCGACCAGATCCGGAGCAGCTCGTCCTGCAGCGTTCGGCGGGTCAGGGCGTCGAGCGCGCCGAAGGGCTCGTCCATCAGCATCACCGGCGGGTCGAGGGCCAGGATGCGGGCGATCGCGACGCGCTGGCGCATGCCGCCGGACAGGTCCTTCGGATAGCGCTTGCGGAAGTCGGAAAGGCCGAGCGTCGCGACGATGCGGTCGACGGTGACGGTCGCCTCGGGCTTGGGCACCCCCTTGATGTCGAGGCCGAAGCGCACGTTGTCCTCGACGTTCATCCACGGGAACAGCGCGTATTCCTGGAAGACCATGCCGCGGTCCGGCCCCGGCTGGGTCACCGGGCGGCCGCCCAGCGTGATCCGCCCGTCGGTCAGCGGGGTGAAGCCGGCGATGGCGTTCAGCAGGGTGGACTTGCCGCAGCCCGACGGACCGAGCAGGCACAGGAACTGGCCTTCGGGCACCGTGGCGGTGATGTCCTGCAGCGCCGCGACCGCGGCGGTTCCGGAGCCGAACACCTTCACGGCGTTCGCGACGACGATCTCTGCGGACATGAACGGCCTATCGCTCGAGGCCGCGATGCCAGCGCAGCAGGTGGTCGTTGAGGCGGCTCATCGCGCCGTCGATGATCAGGCCGAGGATGCCGATCGTCAGCATGCCGCCGATGATCTTGTCCGACCACATGTACTCGCGCGCCTCGAGGATGCGGTAGCCGAGGCCGTCGGAGACCGCGATCATCTCGGCGACGATCACGACGATGAAGGCCGTGCCGATCCCGATCCGCATGCCGGCCAGCACGTAGGGGCTCGCCGCCGGCAGGATCACGCGGCGGAACATCGTCCAGGAATTCGCCCCGAGGTTCCGGGCTGCGCGGATGTAGATCGAGTCCACCTGCCGGACGCCGGCGATGGTGTTGACCAGCACCGGGAAGAAGGTGCCGAGCGCGATCAGGAACAGGGCGGGCGGGTTGCCGAGCCCGAACCAAACGATGGCGAGCGGGATGTAGGCGATCGGCGGGATCGGGCGCAGCACCTGCAGCAGCGGGTTGAACAGCGCGTAGAGCCGGTCGCTGGTGCCGAGCATCAGCCCGGTCGGCACCGCGAGCCCGGCCCCGATGACGAAGCCCGACAGCACCCGCGTCAGGCTCGACACCGCGTCGTGCGGCATCTCGCCGGAGAAGAGCCAGGCGACGTAGCTCTCCTGGCCCGGCTCGTAGGGGAGGGCGGGCAGGAGGCCGGCATACCACTTCACCGCAACCGCGCTCGGCGGCGGCAGGACGATCGGCGAAAACACCCCGACCCGGCTCAGGATCTCCCAAAGGACCAGCAGCCCGACCGGGACGACGGCGCCGCGAAGCGAGGACAGCCGCATCACTTGATCTTCAGCTCGGCCTTGGCCCTGTCGAGAAGATCGGTCTTCACCCACTCGGCGTCGCTCTTGGGCGGGGTCACCATCTTACCCAGGCCGTACTTCATCATGTAGTCGGTGGTCGTCTGCATGTGGCCGGCCGGGACGTCGTAGGTGTAGCTCGCGTTGGCCATGCCGTCGCGAAAGTCCTGGCTCGAGAGCTGGCCCTTGAACACCGATTCCCGCACGTACTTCTCGGCGAGCGCCGGGTCGTCGATGAACGCCTTGGTCGCGGCCACGAACAGCTTGAGGACGCGTCCGGCGATCTCAGGCTTCTCGTTGTACATCTTCTCGGTCATCACGAGCGGACGCACCGGAATGCCGATCGGCGTGTCGTAGGGCTTGACCACCTCGACGCCCCAGCCGGCGCTGATCGCCTGGGTCGATTGCGGCTCCGACTGGCAGATCACGTCGACGTACTTCTGCGCCAGCGCCTGGTTCAGGTCGGCGTAGTTGTTGAAGTAGATCAGCTGCACGTCCTTGCCGGCGCGCTCGCCCCAGGTCATGCCGTGCTTGTCGAGCTCGGCGAGCAGCATCAGGTCCTGCGTCCCGCCGCGGACGGTGGCGACCTTGAGGCCCTTCACGTCCTTCAGCGTCTTCACCGCGTCGAGGTCCGGCCGCTTCAGGATCCGCACGCCGCCGTTGGCGAAGCCCGCCACGACGTAGAGCTTCACGCCGTTGCCGCGCGCCGCCACCGCGCCGTCGGCGCCCGAGGCCGAGATGTCGATCTGGTCGACCGCCATCGCCGGATAGATGTCGGCGCCCTTGGCGAACTGCTTCTCGTCGATCTTCAGGCCGAACTTCGGGGCGATCTCCTTCATGTACGAGATCGCGCCGTAATGGGCGAACTTCAGGTTCCCGAGGCGGACGACGTCGTCGGCCTGCGCCGCTCCGGCGGCCAGGAACAGGATTGCGGCGGCGGCAGCCGAAGCGCGCTTGAACATCGATGTCCTCCGGTCGCAGGTCGTCCCGCCTGCGTTTGGCCCGACGCTGTACGCCGGCCGTCGCATTGACTAGGCGCGGGCTCGACTGAAAGTAAAGCGCAGGGAGGCGACGCGGTGACAGCTGTTGAAACGGATGAAACCGGCCCGATAGCCGTGGTCGGCTGCGGCACGCTCGGCGCGAGCTGGGCGGCGCTCTTCCTGGCGCACGGCTTCGATGTGGCGGCCTACGACACCGCCCCCGGCTTCGCCGATCGGATGCTTGCGTCCGTCGCCCGATACCGCGATCAGCTGGCCGAGCTCGGCCCGACCGGCACGGGTCGCCTCGAGATCTGCGAGACGCTCGACCAAGCCGTGTCCGGCGCCGTCTTCGTCCAGGAGAACGCGCCGGAGAACGAGGCGGTCAAGCGCGCGATCCTGGCCGAGCTCGACGCGCGGGCGGCCCCCGGCGTGATCGTCGCGTCGAGCACCTCGGCGATGCTGCGCAGCCGGATCGTCGCCGATTGCGGCACGCCCGAGCGCGTGATCGTCGCCCACCCGTTCCACCCGCCGCACCTGGTTCCGCTGGTCGAGATCGTCGCCGGCGACGCCGCGATCGCCGAGCGCGCGGCAGCGTTCTACGCCGGGCTCGGACGGCGCCCGGTGATCCTGCGGCGCGAGATGCCGGGCCACGTCGCCAACCGCCTCGCCTCGGCCCTGTACCGCGAGGCGGTGAACCTCGTTGCCGAGGGGGTCGCGAGCGTCGCCGACATCGACGCCGCGCTCTGCAACGGGCCGGGCCTGCGCTGGGCGGCGATGGGGCCGCACATGACCTACCATCTCGGCGGCGGCGCGGGCGGCATCCGGCACTATCTCGACCATCTTGGCCCGAGCCAGGTCCGCCGCTGGGAGAGCCTCGGCCATCCCGACCTGAGCGAGGCGGTGAAGGACGCCATCGTCGAGGGCGTCGCGGCGGAGGCGGCCGGACGCTCGCTCGCCGACCTCGAAGCCCGCCGCGACCGGGCGCTGATCGACATCCTGAAGGCCCGGACCGAGGTCGCTGGGCCGTAGCCGGCGCAAGGGTTCGCTGCGGCCATGCGCCGGGCGCAGCGCGACGGCCGCAACGGGCGTGCTATGCGCGGCACCTCCTCGAACACGAACCGGTCGGCCATCCCGTGAACGCCGTGATGATCATCGTCCCGATCTTCGGGATCATCCTGATCGGCTGGGGCGCCGCGCTCGCCGGCCTGCTCTCCGACAAGGTGAGCGAGGGCCTGTCGGAATACGTCTTCGCCATCGCCGTGCCGTCGCTGATCATCGCGACGCTGACCAGGCCCGGCCTCGAAGGCGAGATCGCCTGGGGCTACTGGATCGCCTATTTCGGCGGCGCCGGCGTGTCGTGGCTCGCCGGCTCGCTGATTGCGCGGAGGCGGGACGGCATCGGGCGTCAGGGCGCGATCCTGCACGGCTTCGCTGCGAGCCAGTCCAACACGATCTTCGTCGGCGTGCCGACCATCCTGCAGGCCTACGGCGAGGAGGGCGCGTTCCCGCTCTTCCTGCTGCTCGCCGTCCACCTGCCGCTGATGATGGGCTGCGCCACCTTCCTGATCGAGGCGGAGGCCGGTCGCTCCCTGTGGCAGCGCCTGCGCGGCCTCGCTCTCGTGCTGATCCGCAACCCGATCTTCGTGGCGCTGCTCATCGGGATGGCGCTGAAGCAGGGCGGCGTCGTCCCGTCCGGCATCCCGAAGTCGCTGATCGACATGTTCGCGGCGACCGCCTCGACCTGCGCGCTGATCGCGCTCGGCGCCGGGCTGCGGCGCTACCGAGTGCTGTTCGACCTGCCGGGTGCCGTGGTGATCGCGCTGCTCAAGCTCGTCGTGCATCCGCTGATCGTGTGGCTGCTGGCGACCAAGGTGTTCGCGATGCCGCCGGCCTATGCCGGCGTCGCGACCCTGTTCGCGGCGATGCCGGTCGGCATCAACGCCTACCTGCTCGCCATGCGCTACCGCACCGAGACCGGGCTGATCGCGGCCTCCCTGCTGGTCTCGACGCTGCTCGCGCCCTTCACCACCATCGCCTGGCTGACCCTGCTCGGCCGGGCGTGACAGCGGCGCGCGGCTGACCCTTCGCCGCGCCGGGCGCGGTGGAAGTCGGCGCGCATCCGTCTATCTTCTCGAGCAACGGACCGGCGGACCACCGAACCGGCGAAGACAGTCTCGGAGAGGGACCGACCATGAACGCACCGATGCGCGCGCCTGCCGGAAGCGCCGGCCCCACGGCCAAGGCGTCGGCCGGCTTCGTCTGGGACGACCCGTTCCTGCTCGACGACCAGCTCACCGAGGACGAGCGCGCGATCCGCGACGTGGCGCACGACTTCGCGCAGGAGCGTTTGCTGCCCGGCATCGTCGAGGCCTACGCCGAGGAGAAGACCAACCCGGACCTGTTTCGCGAGATGGGCGCGCTCGGCCTGCTCGGCGTGACGATCCCGGAGGAGTACGGCTGCGCCGGCGCCGGCTACGTCGCCTACGGCTTGGTGGCCCGCGCCGTCGAGCGGGTCGATTCCGGCTACCGCTCGATGATGAGCGTGCAGTCGTCCCTGGTGATGTACCCGATCCACGCCTACGGCTCCGAGGCGCAGCGCCGCAAGTTCCTGCCGAAGCTCGCGTCCGGCGAGTTCATCGGTTGCTTCGGCCTGACCGAGCCCGATGCCGGCTCGGATCCCGGCGGGATGAAGACGCGAGCCGAGAAGATCGACGGCGGCTACCGCCTGTCGGGCGCCAAGATGTGGATCTCGAACGCGCCCTTCGCCGACGTGTTCGTGGTCTGGGCGAAGTCCGACGCGCATGACGGCGCGATCCGCGGCTTCATCCTGGAGAAGGGCATGAAGGGGCTCTCCGCCCCGACGCTGAAGGGAAAGCTGTCGCTTCGCGCCTCGACCACGGGCGAGATCGTGATGGAGGGCGTCGAGGTCGGCGAGGACGCGCTGCTGCCGAACGTCTCCGGGCTGAAGGGGCCGTTCGGCTGCCTCAACCGCGCCCGTTACGGCATCTCGTGGGGGGCGATGGGCGCCGCCGAGGATTGCTGGCACCGGGCGCGGTCCTACACCCTGGAGCGCAAGCAGTTCGGCCGTCCGCTGGCGCAGACGCAGCTGATCCAGAAGAAGCTCGCCGACATGCAGACCGAGATCACCCTCGGGCTGCAGGCGTCCTTACGCGTCGGCCGCCTGATGGACGAGGGCAAGATGGCGCCGGAGATGATCTCGCTGATCAAGCGCAACAATTGCGGCAAGGCGCTCGACATCGCGCGGACCGCCCGCGACATGCACGGCGGCAACGGCATCATGGGCGAGTACCACGTGATGCGGCACGCCCAGAACCTTGAGACGGTCAATACCTACGAGGGCACGCACGACGTCCACGCCCTGATCCTCGGGCGTGCGCAGACCGGGCTGCAGGCCTTCTTCTGAACGGAGGACCGCGACGATTGGATGTTTCGCCGCGGGCACACGATACAACGGTACGTTTCTCTCTCTCGCGCGTTGTTTATCCGACAACATCATGTCGATGAACGAGTGAGAATCTTATGAAACGGATTGTTCTGACATCCGCGCTGATGGTCGGCGCACTCGCGATGCTTCCGGCGACGGTCGACGCCCGCGGCTTCGGCGGTCGCGGCGGCGGCATCGGCGGCGGTCACGGCTTCGGCGGCGGCGGGTTCGGCGGCGGCCGTGGCTTCGGTGGTGGCCGCGGCTTCGGTGGTGGCGGCTTCGCGGGTCGCGGCATCGGCGGCGGCGGCTTCGCCAACCGAGGTGCGTTCGGCGGAAATGCCGGCTTCGCCAATCGCGGCGCATTCGGCGGAAACCGCGGCTTCGCCAACAACGCGGGCTTCGCCAACCGCGGGATCGGCCGGGGCTACGGCGCCGGTTATGGGCGCGGTTACCGCGGCGGGTACGGTCGCGGCCTCGGATACGGCGCTGCCGGGCTCGGCCTCGGGCTGGCGACCGGCGCGCTGATCGGCGGCGGCCTGGGTTACGGCTACGGCGGATACGGCTACGACGACAACTACTACGGCAGCGGCTATGCGCCGGCCGGCTACGGCTACGGCTACAATCCGGGATACACCGAGGTTCAGACCGAGGTGGCGCCGGGGCCGCAGGAGTCGGTGAGCTACTGCATCCAGCGCTTCCGCTCCTACGATGTGCGGTCGCAGACCTACCTCGGCAACGACGGCCAGCGGCATTCCTGCCCGTAACGGCATCGTACCGAACTGAAGGAGAGCCCCGCGGCCGAGAGGGTCGCGGGGCTTTTTGCTGCCGGCCGGATACCGTGCCGGGCCGAAGGGAAACTCACATCATGATGGCCGACGAAATCGAAGACCTGCACCGCGCCCGAACCGTGCTCGCACGCCAGCGCAACGCGATGACCAAGCGGCTCGCCGGGATCGATCTCGCGCCGGTCTCGATGGCCGAGGACCTGACCCGCATCCTCGTCGCGATCGAGGCCGTCGACCGGGCGCTGACCGCCGAGGGCCGCCCTTACATGGCGCCCGAGATACAGGCCGAGGGCTGACGGCCCAACGCCGACCCGAAAGGCTCGGGCCGGCGTTCCATGATCGATCACCCGTCGGATCGGCGCCCGCCAAGCGCCGGTCGTCCCTCGCCCGCGACCGGTCTCAGGCCGAGGCGACCTCGATCCGCACCGGGACCGACTTCGCCGCGGGCACCTTGCTGCGCTCGGCATGGTGCCAGAGCGGGATCAGCGGATTGCATTCGGGGTAGTAGCCGCCGACGCAACCCTTCGGGATGTCGTAGGCGAGCACCCGAAACCCATCCACCCGCCGAACGACCTGGTCGTTGGCCGCACCGACGAGATCGACGTTCTGCGCATCGCGCAGGCCGAGGCGGGCGATGTCGTCGCGGTTCATGAACAGCACCATGCGCGTGCCTTTGACGCCGCGGAAGCGATCGTCGTAGCCGTAGATCGTGGTGTTGAACTGATCGTTCGACCGCATCGTGATGAGACGCATCACGTCCGGATCAGCCTGCTCGGTGTCGGGATCGGCCGACAGCCCGCGGGGGGTGACGAAGTTCGCCTTGCCGCTCTCGGTCTTCCAATCGCGGTCGGCCGCGGGGATCGGACGGCGGAAGCCGCCGGGCGTCCACATCCGCGCGTTGAAGTCCTTGAACTGATCCGGATAGGTCGCCTCGATCGCGTCGCGCACGCTGGCGTAGTCGCTGCCCCAGCGATCCCAGTCGATTCGCGGATTGGGCGCCAGCGTCGCCTTGGCGATCCCGGCGACGATCCGCGGCTCGGAAAGCAGTTCCGGTCCCGCCGGCTCGGCATAGCCCTTCGAGCCGTGGATGCACGCGGTCGAATCCTCCATCGAGACCGCCTGCCGTCCTCCGGCCTGCTGGTCGATCTCGATCCGGCCGAGGCAGGGCAGGATGTAGGCGACCTCGCCGTGGATCAGGTGGTTGCGGTTGAGCTTGGTCGAGATCTGCACCGTCAGGCGCAGCGTCTTCCAGGCCGCCTCCATCAGCGTGGTCTCAGGGACGGCGCGGATGAAGTTCCCGCCGAGCGCCACGAACGCCTTCACCGACCCGTCGAGGATGCCCTCGCAGGCCTCGACGGTGTTGAAACCCTTCTCCATCGGCGGCTCGAAATCGTAGAGCTGCCGCAGCTTGTCGTTCGGCACCAGCTCCGGCTTCTCGGTGATGCCGACCGTGCGCTGCCCCTGGACGTTGGAGTGCCCCCGGACCGGGCAGATGCCGGCGCCGCGCTTCCCGATGTTGCCGCGCATCAGGAGCAGATTGACCAGGGCCTGCACCGTCTCGACGCCCATGCGGTGCTGCGTCAGCCCCATTCCGTAGACGCCGATCGTCGCCTTCGCCTTGGCGTAGGTCGCGGCCGTCTGCTCCAAGGCCTTCCGCGTCAGGCCGGAATGCCGCTCGAGCTCGTCCCAGGTCTTTTCGCGCACGGAGGCCGCGAACGCCTCGAAGCCCTGGGTGTGCTCGGCGATGAAGGCGGTGTCGAGAACCCGCTCCGCCCCGCTCGCGATCGCCGCGTCATCGAGCGCCAGCAGCGCCTTGCAGATGCCGTAGATCGCCCCGAGGTCGCCGCCGGCCTTCACCTGGAGGTACTGCGACGAGATCCGCGTCTCGGATCGCGTCAGCATCTCGAGCGGCGCCTGCGGGTTGGTGAAGCGCTCCAGCCCGCGCTCGCGGAACGGGTTGAAGGTGATGATCGGGACGCCGCGCCGGCTGGCGTCCTGCAGCGGGTGCAGCATCCGCGGCGCGTTCGAGCCGGGGTTCTGGCCGAAGAACAGGATGCAGTCGGTATGCTCGAACGCCTCCAGCAACACGGTGCCGACCGGCGAGCCGATGCTCTCGGGCAGGGCCACGGAGGTCGATTCGTGGCACATGTTCGACGAGTCGGGCAGGTTGTTGTTGCCGTAGAGCCGCGCCAGCAGGCCGTACATGTACGAGGTCTCGAGCGAGGCGCGGCCCGAGGCGTAGAACACCGCCTGCTTCGGCTCGAGCGCCTTCAGCTCGGCGCCGATCTCCGCGAAGGCGTCGTCCCACGAGACCGGCCGGTACCGGTCGGTCGCCGCGTCCCAGCGCAGCGGCACGGTGAGGCGGCCGAGCTCCTCGAGATCGTAGTCGCGCCAGCCGGCGAGCTCGGTCACGGTATGGGCGGCGAAGAAGTCGGCGCCGACGCGCTTGCGCGTCACCTCCCACGCGGTGGCCTTGGCGCCGTTCTCGCAATACTCGAACACCGCCGGCTTGCCGGGCTTGGCCCAGGCGCAGCTGACGCACATGAACCCGCCGGGCTTGTTTTGGTGGCGCAGCATCAACCCGCCGGTGACGGGGATCTGCTCGCGCAGCAGGATCTCGGTCAGCGACTTCGCCGACCCCCAGCCGCCGGCCGGCCCCTCGTAGGGATCGAGCTGCACCGAATCCGTCATTCCCGAGACTCCAACTTCGCGTTCGCGGATCGGGCCGAAGGCGCGATCATCGGGGAAGAACCGTCCGTCGGTGCGAAAGGGTCCGGTCGGGCGCATGCGGCAAACATCGCGCGCGCGCAGGGTCGGCGGCGGACGGTCGGCCGTGCTACGGCTCGCCCCGGCCATCATCGAAAGCACGCCCCCGATTGTCCGACCGGAACGAGACCCCGCTGCCGCGCGCCGCAGACGCCCCGCGCGACGCCCGAACCGAAGCGGTCCTCGACCGGATCGCCGCCGCGGGGAGCACCCGCTTCGGGACCGGCGAGCACGGGCTCGATCTCGTGCGCATCGACGCCGCGGGCGCAACGCTCGCGCAGCGCATCGACCCGGAGGCGCCCGCGCCGGCGTGGTGGGACCCCGAATGCGGCGGCCTGAACCTCGCCGACGCGGTCCTCGACCGGGCCCGGATGGAAGGGGCGAACCTCTCGGCCGCGAACCTGCGGCGGGCGAACCTCTCCGGCGCGGTCGGCCGCTCCGCCACCTTCGCCGGCGCGAACCTGGAAGAGGCCGACCTCGGCGAGGCCGACCTCAGCGGCACCGATTTCCGGGGCATCGTCGCCGGCCAGGCGAGCTTCCGCGAGGCGATGCTGGAGGATGCACGCTTCGACGACGCGGCGTTGCGCTTCGCGAAGTTCCCGCAGGCGCTGCTCGACGGCGCGAACTTCTCCGGCGCCGACCTGTGGGGCGCGGACTTCACCGGGGCGGATGCCGACGACACCAGCTTCAAGGGGGCGCGGCTCGACGAGGCCGACCTCTCCGACGTGAACCTGACGCACGCGGACTTCGAGGGCGCGAGCCTGACCAAGGCGCGCCTCGTCGGCTCGCGGCTTCGCGGCGCCAACCTCTCGAACGTCAAGCTCGACGGCGCCGACCTCTCCGGCGCGGACCTCTCGGAGACCAGCCTGGTCCGGCTCAACTTCGTCACGTGCAAGCTGCACCATGCCCGCTTCGCCGGCGCCTGGCTCAACGGCACGCGGATGCGGATCGAGCAGCTCGGCGGCATGGTCGGCGAGGAGGCCGCGGGCGACTACACCGGCGCGCAGGCGAGCTACCTCGCGCTGGAGCAGAACCTGAAGAGCATCGGGAGCCACGACGAGGCGAGCTGGGCGTACAAGCGCGGCCGAAGGATGGGACGGTTCGAGGCCGGGGAGAAGACCCGCGCGGCCTGGACCGCACGGGACGGGCGGGCGTTCCTGCGCCACGGCTACCGCTGGACTTCGGACCGCTTCGTCGAGTGGCTGTGCGACTACGGCGAGAGCCTGTCGCGGATCGCCCGCGCCTTCGCCATCCTGATCGTCGTCTTCGCGGTCCTGTTCGGTTTCGCCGGCGGCCTGATCCCGGACGGGTCGACCGAGCCGACCCGGAACGCCGTCGACTGGCTGAGCTACAGCGCGCTCAACATGATGACGGCGAACCCGCCGGAGATCGGCGTCAAGCCGATCGGCCGCTTCACCAACCTGCTCGTCGGCATCGAAGGCGCCGCCGGCATCATCCTGATGGGGTTGTACGGCTTCGTGCTCGGCAACCGGCTGCGCCGCTGATTTTGCCGGGTGCGCCCTATGTCACGGGGCAGGGCCGCGCCGGCCGAGGATCACGCACCTTCATGCCCGACTGGATTCGCGACACCGTGTGGTGGCAGGTCTACCCGCTCGGCTTCGTCGGGGCGGAAGGCACGCGCCGACGCGGCGCCGAGGTCGCGCATCGCCTGGACCACATCGTCGCCTGGCTCGACTACGCCGCCGATCTCGGCGCGACCGGCCTCGCGCTCGGCCCGATCTTCGCGTCCGAGACCCACGGCTACGACACGATCGACTACCTGCGCATCGACCCGCGGCTCGGCGACGAGGCCGACTTCGACCGGCTGATCGCGGCGGCCCATGCCCGCGGGCTGAAGGTCCTGCTCGACGGCGTGTTCAACCATGTCGGGCAGGATTTTCCGGCGTTCCGCACTGTCCTCGACGAGGGCCCGTCCGCCGCCCGGGCCGGCTGGTTCCACCTGTCCTGGCCGGAGGGCACCAACCCCGGCGACGTACCGGACCACCGCTGCTTCGAGGGCCACAGCGCCCTGGTCACCCTGAACCACGACCACCCAGAGGTCGCCGACCACGTCGTCGCGGTGATGAACCACTGGCTGGCCCGCGGCGCAGACGGCTGGCGCCTCGACGCGGCCTACGCCGTCCCGCGCGCCTTCTGGACGCGCGTCCTGCCGCGGGTCCGCGCGGCGCATCCGGACGCCTACCTCGTCGGCGAGGTGATCCACGGCGATTACGCTGGCATGCTCGCCGAGACCGGCCTCGATTCGGTGACGCAGTACGAGCTGTGGAAGGCAATCTGGAGCGGCTTCAACGACCGCAACCTGTTCGAGCTGGCACACGCCCTGAAGCGGCACGACGACTTTCTCGACGCCTTCGTGCCGATGACCTTCGTCGGCAACCACGACGTCACCCGGATCGCGAGCCGGATCGCCGACATCCGGCACCTGCCCCATGCCCTGGCGGTGCTGCTCACCGTCGGCGGCACGCCCTCGATCTATGCCGGCGACGAGCAGGCCTTCCGCGGCATCAAGGAGGACCGGGCCGGCGGCGACGACGCCGTCCGCCCGGCCTTCCCCCCGAGCCCCGACGACCTCGCGCCGGAAGGCTGGCCGACCTACCGGCTGCATCAGGACCTCATCGCCCTGCGCCGGCGGCATCCGTGGCTGCACACGGCGCGGACGCGCGCGCTGCACCTGACCAACACCGCCCTGACGCTGGAAGCGCACGGCGACGGGCAACGGCTCCTCCTCGCCCTTAACCTGTCGAACGAGCCGTCGGAGCAGCCGGCGCCGGGCGCGCTCGGCCTCGAAGCCGGGCAGGGCGAGGTGATCGGCGAGGGCGAAGCCCAGGCCCGCATCCGCCTTTCGCCGCACGGATGGGCGATCCTCGCGGCAAAGGCGTGATCGCCAGGCGCGCCGCCCTAGGTGGAGATCGTGAAGCGGACGAGGCCGACCATGCAGACGCGAGCGCGCACGACCGGGATCCGCAAGCCGTCGCACGGGCACCTCGTCTTCGCGGTCTCGCTCGGCATCGTCGCGCATGCCGGGGCCGCCTCGGCGCTGGAAGTGACCCGCTCCCGCATCGTCGCCGCGCCGCCCGCCGCGATCTGGTCGTTGATCGGCGGCTTCTGCGACATCGCGCGGTGGCACCCGCAGGTGACGCGCTGCACGCTGTCATCGGAAGACGGCGCCCCGGTGCGCGCCCTCGTCGCGGCGGGCGGCCTCGGCACGCTCATCGAGATCGAGACCGCGCGGGACGAGGCGGCGCTGAGCTATTCCTACAGGCTCGTCTTCGGGCCGTTGCCCGCGAAGGACTACACGTCGACGCTCTCGGTCACGCCGATCGGCAAGGGCGCGACGGTCACCTGGACCGCGCGCTTCGAGGCGGAGGGGATGACCGAGGCCGAGGCGGTCGCCGACATCGCCGGCGTCTACGAGGCGGGCCTCGCCGGCATCGCCAAGGAAGCCGCTCCCTAGGCGAGCCGTGCGGTCAGTCCTTCGACAGGCTGTCGATGAGGTGGTTCAGGTCGATGCGCATCGCCTGCACCTCGGGCTCGGTCAGATCGAGTTGGCACATGACGCTCTGGCGCACCTCCGCCGCGTCGGCGCGCAGGGCACGCCCCTTCTCGGTCAGGGCGATCTCGACCTCGCGCTCGTCGGAGCGGCGTCGGTTGCGCTGGAGCAAGCCGGCCGCCTCGAGCCGCTTGAGCACCGGCGTCAGCGTGCCGGAATCGAGGCGCAGGCGCCGCCCGATTTCGGAGACGGTGACCCCGTCGGTCTCCCACAGGACCATCAGCACGAGATATTGCGGGTAGGTCAGCCCGATCCGCTCCAGCAGCGGGCGGTATGACTTCGTCATCCGGTGCGCGGCCGCATAGAGGGCGTAGCAGAGCTGGTTGTCGAGCAGCAGGGGATCCCTGGTCCGCTCGGCTTCCGCCTCGGGCGCCTCCCGCGTCGCCTCCGTCATGCACGCCATCTCAGTCGCCCACATCGTCACGCGCGAGTCTCCGTCGCGCTCGCGCGTCGCCCCGGCCTTCCCGCATAGCACGATATGTCCGATCGGTGAGGGGGCGAACGTGAAATTCCGTCGCAAACCTCATTGCATAGAGCCACTTATTGCATGGAGCCACTTGCCGTCTCAGGCGGCGAGCGCGTCGAGGCTCGCGAGCAGGCCGGGCTCGTCCTCAAGCGTGCGCAGGTCGAGGTGCAGGGCGCCGTCGGCGATCCGGCCGATCACCGGGACCGGCAGATCGCGCAGGAGGGCGGCCATGCGCTTCGGCCAGGCACCGCCGCGG
>NZ_VRUV01000479.1:0-3527 GCF_008039455.1 Methylobacterium sp. WL116 | reverse complement strand
AGGCGTGCGGCCGGGCCGACCACGGTGCAGCCGAAATCGAGCAGCATGTCTTCAAGCAGCACGAGCCCGGCCACCGCCTCGATCTCCGGCCCGAATCCGGGCAGGGCCCCGAGGCCGTCCAGCGCGTAGACAGGCTCGCCGACGACGAGGCGGTTCTTCGCGATGCGCACCAGCGGCAGGCCGTAGACCGCACCGAGGAAGGCGGCGGCGAACAGCGGCGGGCCGATGCCCCCGCGTCGATCCTCCGTTGCGGGCGTCAAGCGATGAAGCCGGCGTCGCGCAGGAACGTCCGTGCCACCGTCTCGGCGACCTGGCCCTCGACGGTGATGCGGGCGTTGAGCCGGCGGAGCGTATGGGCATCGAGGCGCGCGAACACCGGATCGAGCTTCTCGCGGATGCGCGGGTGGCGCGCCAGGGTGTCGGCGCGGATCACCGGGGCGACCTCGTAGACGATCTGCGCGCCCTTCGGATCGCTCATCACGGTCAGGGCGAGGGCGTCGAGCGCCCCGTCGGTGCCGTAGACCATGCCGGCGTTGACGCCGCTGATGCCCTGCGCCGCCGCCCGCGCGGTCACCGCCGTGTCGCCGCCGGGCAGGCTGATGATGCGGTTCATCGGCAGCGAGAACCCGTAGGCCGCCTCGAAGGACGGCAGGGCCGCCGGGCTCTCGACGAACTCGGTCGAGGCCGCGAGCAGGATCAACCCGCGCCGCACGGCCCCGGCGAAATCCGCCATGGTGGCGAGCCCTTCGCGCCGGGCGAGGCTGCCCCGCACCGCGATCAGCCAGGTGTTGTTGGCCGGCGCCCGCCCGAGCCAGACGAGGCCCTTGGCCCGATCCGCCGCCGCGATCGCGGCGTAGGCGCCGTCGGCCCGCTTCCAGACCGGATCGCCCTCGGTGCCGGTGAAGAAGGCGCCGTTGCCGGTGTATTCGGGATAAAGGTCGACATCGCCCGACATCAGGGCCGAGCGCACGATCAGCGTCGGCCCGAGGCCGAGGCGGCGCTGCACCGGGATGCCGAGATCCTCCAGGCACAGGGCGATCATGCTGCCGGTGAGCGTGCCCTCGGTGTCGCTCTTCGAGGCGACCACCACCGCGCCCTGCCCGCGCGCGGGCGCCGCCGCGATGGCGGCGCCGAAGCCGACCAGCACGGCGCGGCGGTTGCAGATCGGAACGGGGCGACCCCTCACAGGAAAAATCCGGTCGTGTCAGGAAAAGATCGGCCCATTGCGGGTTCTGCCCTCACGCGGACCGTGCCACACCCTATCGCGAAATGTATCGCCGTGTAACATTGCCGACGGAACAGCCCGCGCCGGACGCTTGACACAACCGGCGTTCCGGGCGACCCCTCAGCCGCCCGGTGTACCCGCTTGGTTCTCCTGGCGCGACGATCGGATCCGACCAGCCATCATGGCGACGTTCCGTTGAAGCGGAGCGGATCGACAAGGAAGACACCTCGGCGTGAGCGCGGAACCGAACGACGACGTTCTCCAGGGTAAGCGGGTGCTCGTCGTCGAGGACGAAGCCGCGATCTCGATGCTGCTTGAAGACATGCTGCTCGATTTCGGCTGCACCGTGGTCGGCCCGGCCGCACGCCTCTCGACCGCCCTGGAGATGGCCGAGGGCGAGACCTTCGAGGTCGCGATCCTCGACGTGAACGTCGCCGGCGAGCCGATCTACCCGGTCGCCGAGGCGATCGCGAAGCGCGACCTGCCGCTGATCTTCTCGACCGGCTACGGCGGCGCCGGCATCCGCGAGCCGTTCCGCGATCGCCCGGTGGTGCAGAAGCCGTTCAGCCAGGCCGACCTCAAGCGCACACTCATCGGCGCGATCAGCGCCGCGCGCGCCTGACCGTCCGCTACAGGCCCTCGATCGGGAACGCGTCGACGGAGGTGGACCGGCCAGCCGCGTCCGCCGATGAAGACCGCGTCCGCCCGCAGGGTCAGGCTCCCGGCGAACGGATGCCGCGCGATCCAGCTCCGCACCGCGCGCGAGAAGCGTTGTCGCTTGACCCGGCCGATCGCGCCCTGCGCCTCGATCAGCGTCGCGCGCGCCTTGACCTCGACGAAGGCGATGGTGCCGCCGCGGCGCACGATCAGGTCGATCTCGCCGCCCGACGCGCTCACCCGCATCGCTAAGGGGCGATAGCCCTTCAGCATCAGCGCGCCGAGCGCCAGCCATTCGGCCCGGCGCCCGCGGCGTTCGGTCGCCTTCCGGCGGGCGGCATCAGGCGTCCGCATCGGTCTCGCGAGCCAGCACCAGCGCACGGTTGTAGACGGCGCGGCGCGGCTGCCCGGTCTCGTCGGCAACGAGGCTTGCGGCATCCTTGATCGAGTGCCGCGCGAGCGCGACGCGCAGGGCCGCGTCGAGGCCGGCATCGGCCTCCTCCGGGGTGGCCTCGTCCGGCGCGGTCCCGATCACCACCACGACCTCGCCCTTCGGGGCGCCCTCCTCCGCGAAGGTATCGTTGAGGTTGGCCAGGGTGCCGCGGCGGATCGTCTCGAACATCTTCGTCAGCTCGCGCGCCACGGCCGCGGGACGGGCGCCGCCGAGGACCTCCGCCGCGTCCGCCAGCATCTCCGGCAGGCGGTGGGGCGATTCGAACAGGACCAGCGTGCCGGGCACGGTCGCCAGCGCCGAGAGCCGGTTGCGGCGGGCGCCGGCCTTCTGCGGCAGGAAACCCTCGAAGAAGAACCGGTCGGTCGGCAGGCCGGCGGCGACGATCGCCGTCATCACCGCTGACGGGCCGGGAATCGGCGTGATGCAGATCCCCGCCTCGATCGCCGCCTGGACCAGCTTGAACCCGGGATCGGAGACCAGCGGCGTGCCGGCATCCGACACCAGCGCCAGCGCCTCGCCGTCCAGCATCCGCCGCACCATGCGCTCGCGGACGGCGGCGTTCGAATGCTCGTGGTAGGCGACGAGCGGCGTGGTGATGCCGTAGTGCATCAGCAGCGTCCGGGTGACGCGGGTGTCCTCGGCGAGCACCGCGTCGGCGGCGGCCAGCGTCGCGAGCGCCCGGATCGTGACGTCGCGCAGGTTGCCGATCGGCGTCGCCACCACGTGCAGGCCCGGCGCGAGCGGCTCCGCTTCCGTCGCCAGCCCGAAGGCGGTGAAGGTCGCAACCTTGGTCGCGGTGGATTTGGCCGGCCCGTCCCTGCGGGGGCGGCGTGCGGGCTCGATTCGCTGTGTCATCGCGCGGACCTTGCCACGCCAAGCCGCCGAGCGGAATTTGCTCGCGGCCGCCGAACCGCCGCGAACCCCCGCTGATTCGTGTTTTCCGGGGGCGCGCGCGATCCTGCGACATCGGCGCGTTTACTTTTCGGGTCCACGCTTTAAGCCAGAGCCACGATCCCGCGTGGACGATCTTTACGGGAAGGAAGTTTCGCGATGGCGCGATGTGTCCCGCCCCGCGCCCTCCGGGCCGGCGCCGCCCTCGCCGTGATCCTCGCCCTTGCCGGCTGCATCGGTGTTCCGGACCGGGCGCGTTCCGTCCGCGCCGCGCCGCCGCCGCGGGCCGAACTCGCTCCC
>NZ_VRUV01000478.1:0-3531 GCF_008039455.1 Methylobacterium sp. WL116 | reverse complement strand
TCGACGGAACCGCCGTGGCGACGAGCGCGGCCGCCCCAGCTCGTGCGGTAGCCGCCCGATCCGGAATACGCCGCCCCGGCCTGGCCGGGGCGATGATCGTAGACGGGCTGCGGCGCGAGGGCCTGCTCGATCCGGCGGCCGATGACGTAGCCGGCCAGCATCGGCACGAAGCGGCCGGCCGCGCTCGTCGCCACGGCGGTTCCGTCGACGCAATGCCCGGTGCCGTGATGCCCCTCGCAATCGGCCAGGGAGAGGTAGCGCGGCGCCGCCTCCGGATAGGCCGCCAGCGCCGTGGCGTAGGTGCTCCGGCAATCGGTCTCCGTCCGAATGCCGCCGCGGATGCAGGCGTCGGGACCGCCGTAGACCAGGACGTCCTCCTCGCGCTGCGAGGGATCGTACCGCCCGAGCGCGAGGGCCGTGGCGCCGGCGCCGGCGACGAGGACGAGCGCGACGGTGGTCGAGCGCTTCGAGGACCGTTCGATGGACGAGGCCATGATCGTTCGGACCGTCTCGGACGGCCCGGCTCCCTGGCGGCAGAACGCCGCGAGGCCCGGATGTAGGAACGCCGGCGGCCCTTGAGAAGATCGTCCAGCTTCGCCGGCCGGCCCCGCCGCGGCGCCCGATGCGCGATCCGCGACGCCTGGCGCCGCTCGCTCGGCGGATCACGATCGCGGGCTCGTCAGTAGGTTATGGCCGCCGCATCGATCACGCCGCCGCCGGCGAGCGAGGCCGAGGCGAGCAGGATCGCCGCGGCGCCTTCGCCCGCCGCGATCCGCCGGGACAGGTCGGGCAGGACGATCCGGACCAGGAAGTAGATCAGGATCTGCACGACGAGGGCGACGAGGCCCCAGATCACGCAGTCGAGGGCCGATTGCGCGTTGTAGATCGCCACGGCCAGCGGCAGCGCGTAGCAGAGCAAGCTGCCGCCGAGCGCGGTGGCGGCGGCGACGTTGTTCGCCCGGATCAGCGCGATCTCGCGGTGCGCCGTCGTCGTCAGGTAGACGCCGAGGTAGAGCGCCACGAGCCCGCAGGCGATGGCGCCGTAGCCGAGGAAGGCGGGCAGCCCGGAGATCGAGGTCATCACGGGCGGTCCCGCCTCACACCAGGCGGCTCTGCTCGATCGCGGCGCCGACGAAGCCCTCGAACAGCGGATGCGGCGCGAAGGGACGCGACTTCAGCTCCGGGTGGAACTGCACGCCGATGAACCACGGGTGGCCGACATGCTCGACCGTCTCGGGCAGGAGCCCGTCCGGCGACAGGCCGGAGAAGCGCAGGCCCTTGGCCTCGAGCCGCTCGCGATAGGCCATGTTGACCTCGTAGCGGTGGCGGTGGCGCTCGGAGATGTGGGTGCTGCCGTAGATCCCGGCGATCTTCGTGTCGGGGTGCAGCGTCGCATCGTAGGCGCCGAGCCGCATGGTGCCGCCGAGGTCGCCGGCGGCCGCACGCTGCTCCAGCTCGTTGCCGCGCAGCCACTCGGTGAGCAGGCCGACCACCGGCTCGGCCGTGTCGCCGAACTCGGTCGAGTTCGCGTCCGGCACGCCGGCGAGCGACCGGGCCGCCTCGATCACCGCCATCTGCATGCCGAAGCAGATCCCGAAATACGGGATCTTCCGCTCGCGGGCGAAGCGCGCCGCGCGGATCTTGCCCTCCGCCCCCCGCTGGCCGAAGCCGCCGGGCACCAGGATGCCGTTGATGCCTTCGAGGAACGGGGCCGGGTCCTCGCGCTCGAACACCTCCGCCTCGATCCATTCGAGGTTGACGCGGCAGCGATGGCTGATGCCGCCGTGGATCAGCGCCTCGGTGAGCGACTTGTAGGCGTCCTTCAGGCCCGTGTACTTGCCGACGATGGCGATGGTGACCTCGCCCTCGGGGTTCTTCACCCGCTCGGAGATCGTGCGCCAGCGCGAGAGGTCCGGCTCGCCGTCGTGGGCGAGGCCGAAATGCGCAAGCACCTCGCGGTCGAGGCCGGCCTCGCGGTAGGAGAGCGGCACGTCGTAGATCGAGGCGACGTCGCGCGCCTCGATCACCGCGGTCTCGCGCACGTTGCAGAACAGCCCGAGCTTGCGCCGCTCGTCGGCGGGTATCGGCCGGTCGCACCGGCAGAGCAGGATGTCGGGCTGGATGCCGATCGAGCGCAGCTCCTTCACCGAGTGCTGCGTCGGCTTGGTCTTCAGCTCGCCGGCGGACGGGATGTAGGGCAGCAGCGTCAGGTGCACGAAGGCGGTCGAGCCGCGCGGCAGGTCGTTGCCGAGCTGGCGGATCGCCTCGAAGAACGGCAGGCCCTCGATGTCGCCGACCGTGCCGCCGATCTCGACGAGCACGAAATCGAAGGCGTCGTTGCCGTCGCGAACGAAGTCCTTGATCGCGTTGGTGACGTGCGGGATCACCTGGATCGTCGCGCCGAGGTAGTCGCCGCGGCGCTCTTTGGCGATGATGTCCTGGTAGATCCGGCCGGTGGTGATGTTGTCGGCACGCGTCGCCGGGACGCCGGTGAAGCGCTCGTAATGCCCGAGGTCGAGGTCGGTCTCGGCACCGTCGTCGGTGACGAAGACCTCGCCGTGCTGGGTCGGGCTCATCGTGCCCGGGTCGACGTTGAGGTAGGGGTCGAGCTTGCGCAGGCGGACCGAGTAGCCGCGCGCCTGGAGCAGCGCCGCGAGCGCCGCCGAGGCCAGACCCTTGCCGAGCGAGGAGACCACGCCGCCGGTGATGAAAACGTACCGCGTCATGGGCCTCGGTCCATAGAGAAGGCTGGGCGATTCGCCAAACGGCATGCCACCCGCACCGCGCGATTCCCACGGAATTCGCACAATGCTGGATTGGGCCGGCCTAGGGCGGGAGCGTTAAGTTTCCTTTGCCCGATCGAACGGCGCGGCTGCGTCGCTCCGATTCGATCGCGGCGCTCAACGCGACTGGGGCGCGTCCGGAACGGCCGGCTGCGTCGTGCCGTTGGCGCCGTCGAGGATCGATTTCGGCGCGGCGGAGCGGTGCGACATCACCGCCAGGGTCAGGCTGGTGACGAAGAACAGGGCGGCGAGGATCGCGGTGGCCCGCGTCAGCGCGTTGGCCTGGCCGCGCCCGGTCATGAAGCCCGAGACGCCGCCGCCGCTGCTGCCGGCGCCGAGGCCGAGGCCGCCCTCGGACCGCTGCAGCAGCACCACGCCGATCAGCGACAGCACGATGATGAGATGGACGACGATCAGGACGGTCTGCATCGGAATTCCGGAATCGTTCTTGCGCGCGCCGGTCCCGGGAGCCGTTCGCTGGGACGGGGAGCCGGACACGACGGCCGGAGCTGCATCGCACCGGCTACAAATCTGCCGGGGGCATACACCACAAGCGTGCGGGCGCCAAACGTGACGATCGGCGCGCCGATGTCAGCCGCCCGGCTCCCCGGACGATCGCTCCGCGTGCTCAAAGGCGGGCGCGAAGAGCGGCGCTTCGGATCGGCCGCCTCGGACCGGAGGATGACGCCATGCCCATCTCACGCCGCCTCGTGCTCGCCGTGGCGCTCGCCGCCTCCGTCGCCCGGGC
>NZ_VRUV01000477.1:0-3550 GCF_008039455.1 Methylobacterium sp. WL116 | reverse complement strand
CGCGCCGCTCTCGACGATGCGCACGTGCACCGCCGGCCTGTGCTCGCGGCGGATCGGGTCGGTGTTGTCGTTCCGCGACTGCCGGGCGCCGACCTTGCGCGCAGGCCGGTTTCGCGCGCCTTTTCCGGCAGCCCTGGTGGATCGCGGGTGCGGCGCGCGTGAGCGTGAGGGGGAGACCGTCGATGCCGGAGGTCGTCCGGGACGCGGCGATCGCGCCATCCTCCGAGGCCGTGTCGACCGGGCTCCGGGCTCCCGACCGACGCCGTCGCCCTCGTGCTCCTGACGCTGGCCACCCTCGTCATACTGTGGCTGCTCGTGCGGACGCTGCTCGGCATCGCCCGCGGGGAGCTGCGCACGCCGTCGTCCTGACGCGCGGAGGCCTCGGGCGCCTCAGGCGGGCGGCCGGGAATAGTCCATCCGCTCCAAGTCCTCGATCAGGCCCCGGCCGGTCGGGTGCCAGCCGAGCCGGGCCCGCGTCAGCGCGCTGGAGGCCGGCATGTCGAGGCCGACGAACGCGGCGAGCCAGCCGAAATGCGCGGCGGCGTCTTCCGGCGCGAGGGCGACCGCCGGCAGCTTCAGGCCGCGGCCGATGGTCTGCGCGATGTCGCGGGCGGCGACGCCCTCCTCGGCGACCGCGTGGTAGCGGGCGCCCGCCTCCCGCCGCGCGAAGGCGAGCGCGTAGAGCCGGGCGACGTCGAGGACCGGCGCCGCCGCCCAGCGGTTGGCGCCGTCGCCGACATAGGCCGAGACGCCGGTCCGCCGGGCGAGGTCGATCATGTAGGTGATCAGCCCCTGCTTGACCGTGTCGTGCACCTGCGGAAGCCGCACCACCGACACGTTCACCCCCGCCTCCAGCAGCGCGGCCCCGGCGAGCTCGGAGGCGATGCGCGGGTTCGGGTGCGCGCGGTCGAAGACGTCCTCCCGGGCCGGGCCACCGCCGTCGGGACTCCCGATTCCCGCACCGGAGGTGATGAGCAGCGGCCGATCCGAGCCGGCAAGGGCGGCCCCCAGGGCCTCGATCGCCCGCCGGTCCTTGTCGCAATTGGCGACGAAGTTCGTGAAGTCGTCGTGGTCGAAGGCGGTGTGGATCACGCCGTCGGCCTGCGCGGCGCCGCGGCGCAGGCTGTCCGGGTCGTCAAGGGTGCCGCGATGCGGCTCGACCCCAACCTCGATCAGCTTGCGGGCGCCGGCCTCCGAGCGGGTCAACCCGAGCACCCGATGCCCGGACCGGAGCAGTTCCGGGACGATGGCCGAGCCGATGAAGCCGGTGGCGCCGGTGAGGAAGATGCGCATGCGATGCACTCCGCTGTGATCAGAGCGCCCCTTGTCGGCCCGCCGCCGATCCCGTTAAAGTCGTGACCGTATCCCGGTATACGTCCCAACAGGATCGCCATGCCCGCCCGTTCCGAACCCTCGCTGGGCGCCTACCTGCGGGATCGGCGCACCAAGCTCGATCCGGCCGCCCTCGGGTTCTCGGGCCGCCGTCGCACGCCGGGCCTGCGCCGGGAGGAGGTCGCCCAGCGCTCGAACATCAGCGCGACCTGGTACACCTGGCTGGAGCAGGGGCGCGGCGGCGCGCCCTCGGCGGACGTGCTGAACCGCATCGCCGCCGGGCTGATGCTGACCGAGCCCGAGCGCGAGCACGTCTTCATGCTGGCGCTGGGGCGTCCGCCCGAGGTCCGCTACCGGCCGCAGGAGGGGATCACGCCGCGCCTCCAGCGGTTGCTCGACACGCTGGAGGTCAGCCCGGCCCTGATCAAGACCGCGACCTGGGACGTCGTCGCCTGGAACCGCGCCGCCGCCGTCGTGATGACCGACTGGGAACCGCTGCCACCCGGCGAGCGCAACATCCTGCGCCGCATGTTCGGCGACCCGCGGGTGCGGACGGCGCAGCAGGATTGGGACAGCGTCGCCCGCTTCGTGGTCGGCGCGTTCCGGGCGGACGCGGTGCGGGCCGGCGCGGCCTCCGAGGTCGGCGAGCTGGTGGACGAGCTCTGCCGCACCAGCCCGGACTTCGCCGCCCTGTGGCGGGAGAACGACGTCCACGCCCACGGAGACGGGGTCAAGCGGCTCCGTCACCCCGTCCTGGGCCCGATCGAGCTGGAGTTCTCGACCTTCGCCGTGGACGGAAGACCGGATCTCGGCATGATCGTCTACAACCCGATCACCCCGGAGGTCCGCGAGCAGATCCGTGCGCTCGTTCATGCGCGGCAGGGCGAAAACGGCGCCGACGGGTCGCCGCCGAAGGCCGCGTAGTGCACGCGGCGCAGCTCCCGAACTCCGTGCGGCCCTTGCCGGGCCTCGTGCCGCCCCTGTCCGGAGGCCGGCCCTGACTGCGGACCTCTCCGCCTCCGAGGCCCGTCGCATCGCCCTCGTCGCCCAGGGCTTCGCCGCGGGCCGGCGCGCGGGACCCGTCTCCGCCGCGCGGATGCGCAACGAGATCGGCCGGCTCGGCCTGCTTCAGATCGACAGCGTGAACGTGCTGGTGCGGGCCCAGTACCTGCCGCTGTTCTCGCGCCTGGGCCCCTACGAGCGTGGGCTCCTCGACGCCCTGGCGGCCGACCGGCCGAAGCGGTTCTTCGAATATTGGGGGCACGAGGCCTCGCTCCTGCCGGTCGACCATCACCCCCTGCTGCGCTGGCGCATGGCCCGGGCCCTCGCCGGCCGCGGCCTGTGGCGGCGGCTCGAACCCTTCGCCGGGGCCAGGCGCGGCGAAGCCGAAGCCCTCCTCGCCCGCATCGAGACGGAGGGGCCGCTGGCCGCCTCCGACGTCGCGGGCAATCGGGCCTCGCAGGGCATGTGGGTGTGGAGCGCGGCCAAGCACGCGCTCGAATGGCTATTCTGGGCCGGCCTCGTCGCCTCGACGCACCGTCGCGGCAGCTTCGAGCGCGTCTACGACCTGCCCGAGCGCGTGCTTCCGCGCGCCGTCCTCGCGCATCCGACCCCGAGCGGCATCGACGCGCGGCGGGAGCTGATCGCACGCGCGGCGCGGGCGCTCGGCATCGCGACGGCGCAGGACCTGCGCGACTATTATCGCCTCGCGCCTGCCGATGCGCACCTGCCGATCGCGCAGCTGGTCGAGGACGGCACGCTGGTTCCGGCCCGGGTCCGCGGCTGGCCGCAGCCGGCCTACCGGCACAGGGAGGCGCGGCTCGGCCGACGGCTCGACGGCGCCGCGCTCCTGTCGCCCTTCGATCCACTGATCTGGCACCGGCCGCGGACCGAGCGGCTGTTCGGCTTCCGCTATCGGCTCGAGATCTACACGCCCGCTCACCAGCGCGAGCACGGCTACTACGTCCTGCCCTTCCTGATGGACGGCGCGCTCGTCGCCCGCGTCGACCTGAAGGCGAACCGCAGGATCGGCATGCTGGTCGTCCAGCGCGTGCACCTGGAGCACGATGCGCCCCCCGGCACCATGGACCGGCTGCTCGGGGAGCCGGAGCGGCAGAAGGCGGCTTGGAGCGTCGCCACCGTGGCGTTCGCGCTGTTCCAGGCCGGCGCCGCCTACGGGCTGTCCTTCGTCTTTGCGCACACGGCGGGCAACTACACG
>NZ_VRUV01000476.1:0-3555 GCF_008039455.1 Methylobacterium sp. WL116 | reverse complement strand
CCCCAGAGCCTGCGCCGGCCGCGCCCGATCAGGCCGACCAGCGCGCATTCGTGCCCGGTCAGCCGGCAGCAGGTCGCCGGCATGAACGGCCCGTCATCGGCCCGCTCGGCGCGCAGCGCGCGGACGACCCCGACGATCCCGGAGACGAAGCGGCCGCCGGCCTCGGCGCCGAGGAGCGTCTCCGCACCGTCGAACGCCGCATCCCAGCACGCGATGTCCCGCGTCATGTAGCCCGCGGCCACGAACCGGGCGACCGAGAGCGCCAGCACCTCCGCGTCGTCGCCGCAGACCTCCGCCACCCGCGGCATCGGCGCATGCTTCGACAGGATCGGTGCGGACATTCGGCCTCCGGAAAGTGCCTGCCGCACCGCCTCGTCACGCTGAAACGGGCCGCACTGTGCCTGCGGGGCGGAAGTATCCGAGGTGGAGGGCAAGGATCAAGAGCACGGCCGAAAATCAGAGCCGTTCCAAACTGTTACGAATACATCCCTGTTCTCGGCCGTCGTCTGTTGCCGAAAGATCCCGCCGTCCGTTGCCGCTTCTGCCCGTGCGTCCCGCCTCCGGCGCGGCGCGGCGTCCCTTGATGGGCCGGGTCGCCTCGTCCATATCTTGGCGTGCCGGGCCGCTGGGCCGGAAGGGGCGCTGCCGCCAGCGGGCCCCGCGACGAGGCGCCCACCGGCATTCGGGCACGGGGCCTCCACAGGGGTGTTGCCGCCGATGACCCGTCCATCTCCGTTCGGACACCCGTTCCTGCTCGGGTTCGACGAGATCGAGCAGGCCCTCGACCGGGTCTCCAAGGCCGCCAACGACGGCTACCCGCCCTATAACATCGAGCGTCTGGCCCGCACCGACCGGGAGCCGGACCGCCTGCGGATCACCCTGGCGGTGGCCGGCTTCACGCGCGACCAGCTCGACGTGATGCTGGAGGAGAACCAGCTGATCGTCCGCGGCCGTCAGGTCGACGACAAGGAGCGGCTGTTCCTCCACCGTGGCATCGCGGCGCGGCAGTTCCAGCGCGCGTTCCTGCTGGCCGACGGGATGGAGGTGCTCGGCGCCGACCTGTCGAACGGGCTGCTCTCGATCGATCTGGCGCGGCCCGAGCCCGAGCGGGTGGTGCGCCGCATCGCCATCCTCGAGCGCGATTGATCCGCGGGAAAAGCACCCCACATCAGGATCAGGCCCACGATCGCCGGATCGGTTCGATCAAGACGGGATCGTTTCCGGGCCGATTGCTCTGCCTCGAAAGGAGGGCACGACATGACCGACCTCAACACCTCCCCGCTGACGGCCGCCGACCTCGATCCGGCCGAATTCAACGCCGCCGACCTCGCGGCCCTGGGCGAAGGTCACATCGCCTACGTCCGCTCGATCCGCTCCGACGAGGTGATGCGGCTGTTCCCGCAGGCGCCGCAGCTGACGCCTGGCCTCGACCTGTTCGCCCTCCTGTCGGCCAGCGGTGCGCCGATCCTGCTTGCGGACTCGCGCGAGGTGATCCTCGCCAACGCCGCCGAGCACGACCTCTTCCCGGTCAGCCTGCACTAGCCGGTCTCGCCATCTCTGCCACCGCCGAGCGCAGCCGCGCGATATCCTGCGGCCGCGACAGGCGGTGGTCGCCGTCCGCGATCAGCGTGAGGACCGTGCCCGCCGACGGCAGCCGGTCCAGGATGCGGAAGGCGTGGGCGTGCGGCACGTCCGGATCGTTCATCCCCTGGAGGATGTGGACCGGGCAGCGCAGGTCGAGGGCGCCCGTCAGCAGGCGGTTGCGCCGGCCATCCTCGATCAGCGCCATGGTGATCGCGTCGGGCTCGGGCGCGTAGGCGCTCTGGCGCAGCCAGACGCCGTCCTGCTCCAGCGTGCGGCGCACCTCGGGCGGGAACCAATCCCACATCAGGTCCTCGGTGAAGTCGAGAGCCGGCGCGATCAGCACGAGGCCTGTCGGCGCCGGCGCCCCGCGCGCGGCGAGGTTTCGCGCGGCGAGGCAGGCGATCCATCCGCCCATCGAGGATCCGATCAGCACCGGCGCTTCCGGCGCGTGCGCGGCGAGCACGCCCTCGGCGTCGGCGAGCCAGGTCGAGATCGTGCAGGCCGAGAACTCGCCCTCGGATTCGCCGTGGCCGGAATAATCGAACCGCACGAAGCGCCGCCCCTCGGCGGCGGCCCAGGCGTCGACCGCCATCGCCTTGGTGGCGCCCATGTCCGAGCGGAAGCCTCCGAGCCAGACGATCGCCGGACCCGCCCCGTCGCGCACGCGCACGGCGATCCGGCGTCGGTCCGCTCCTTCGCCGACGTCGACGTGCTCCAACGTCGTCCCGTCCCGCATCCCGCTCTCCCGATTCGCCCGGCCCGCGCGTTCCCGACCTGAACGCCGCGTCTTCAGCCGCCGTTTACCAGACCGTAAAGCGTACCCGTGATCCTATGACAATGAACGCTTCCCTGCGGCCGCGGCCCGCCTGCGCCCTCTCGCCGCGCAGCCGCCGATGAACGGCGATTCCCGTCCGTCGGTCGGCTTCCCCGGCGACGCGTCGCCGCTGGCCGGTGCCTGCGTCCTCCAGATCATTCCCGAGCTCGACGCCGGCGGTGCCGAGCGCACCACCGTCGACATCGCGGCTGGCCTCGCGGCGGCGGGTGCGCGTGCGCTGGTCGCGACGGAGGGCGGGCGCCTCGTCGGCGAGCTTCAGGCCAAGGGCGGCATCTGCCTGCCGTTCCCGGCGGCGTCGAAGAACCCCGTCCAGATGGCTCTCAACGTTGGCCGCCTGGCGCGCCTGTGCCGGCGCGAGGGCGTGCAGATCATCCATGCGCGGTCCCGCGCCCCGGCCTGGGTCGCGCTCGGCGCCGCGCGGCGGCTGAAGCTGCCCTTCGTCACGACCTATCACGGCAGCTATTCCGGTCGTACCGGCGTGAAGGTGCTGTACAACTCGGTGATGGCGCGCGGCGACGTGGTGATCGCCAACTCGCACTACACCGCCGACCTGATCCGTCGCCTGCATGCCGAGCAGGCGGGCGACCGGGTTCAGGTGATCCACCGCGGAACCGACCTCTCCGCCTTCACTCCCGTCGCGGTCGGCGCCGCGCGGGTCGAGGCGTTGCGCCGCGTCTGGGGCGTCGCCCCGCACGAGCGCGTCGTCCTGCTGGCGGCCCGCCTCACCGCGTGGAAGGGCCAGCGTATCCTGATCGAGGCGGCGGCGCTGATGCGTGCGCAGGGCGTCGCCGATTTCGCCATCGTGCTCGCGGGCGACCCCCAGGGCAGGGTCGCCTACGAGCGCGAGCTCGACGCGCTGGTCGTGGCGCGCGGGCTCGAGGGCGTCGTCCGCCGCGTCGGGCATTGCACCGACATGCCGGCGGCCTTCCGGGCCGCCTCGGTCGTCGCGGTGCCCTCCGTCGAGCCGGAGGCGTTCGGCCGTTCCGCCGTCGAGGCCCAGGCGCTCGGCACGCCGGTGGTGGTGTCCGATCTCGGCGCGGTCCCCGAAACCGTTTTGAGCCCGCCCGAAGTGTCGGCCGGCCAGCGCACCGGCTGGCGCGTTCCCGCCGGCGATGCGGCGGCGCTCGCGGCGGCAC
>NZ_VRUV01000475.1:0-3557 GCF_008039455.1 Methylobacterium sp. WL116 | reverse complement strand
AGCTCGCGCAGCACCGCGTCGGCGCGGAGCGTGCGGGTCGCGCCGAGGGCCTGCGCCTGCAGGTGCGCCCGGGGCGTGTCCTCGTGGAGGACGCAGAGGAAGGGGACGCGCCCCGGGCCGAGCCGGTGCATGTACCGGTGCAGGCCCGAGACCTGCTGCGAATGGGCCAGCGAGGCGTCGCCGACCACGGCGACCACCTGGGACAGGTCGGGCGCGTTCCGGGACTGGTAGGGATCCAGCAGGTCGATCACCAGCGGCTCGCCGAGCGGTCGGAGCTGCCCGGCGAGCCTCCGGCCGCGCTCGGGCTGATCGGTGAGGACCAGGATCGTCTTCATGGATGTGCTTCGCCGCCCGCGATCCGCCCTTTCGCGCATCATGGGCCTGATTCCTCACCAGCGATTAAAGCAATCGCGGGTTGAGCGCGCAAAAAGCGGCCGGCGTGCATTGGCCTATAGGCACCGCGACGGGCAGATCCGGCTAGAACCCCCCCCTGCGTCCCGCCGCCGCATCCGCAGCCGGCGGCGGTGCCCGATCGCGCCGGCGATGCCGGGGCGGGAAGCGTCGGGCGGCCGCGGACCCGGTCCGGGCGGGGGACCCGGGCGGCCCCCCGCGCCGTCGCTCAGGCGATGTACTGGGCGCCGTTGATCGTCAGGGTCGAGCCGGTGATGAAGCCCGAATCCTCGGCGGCGAGGTACTCGACCGCGCGGGCGATCTCCTCGGCCTCGCCCAGCCGCCCGACGGGGATCGTCGAGATGATCTTGTTGCGCACGTCCTCGGGCACCGCCATCACCATGTCGGTGGCGATGTAGCCCGGCGCGATCACGTTGACGGTGATGCCCTTCGCGGCGCTCTCCTGGGCCAGCGCCTTGGCGAAGCCGATCACGCCGGCCTTGGCGGCCGAGTAGTTGGCCTGGCCGATCTGGCCCTTCTGGCCGTTGATCGACGAGATCAGGATGATGCGCCCGAAGCCGCGGTTGCGCATGCCCTCGATCACCGGGCGGGTCACGGTGAAGGCCGAGTCGAGGTTGGTCTTGATGACCGCCTGCCACTTCTCGAAGGTCATCTTGTGGAACAGGCCGTCGCGGGTGATGCCGGCGTTGTTCACCAGCACGTCGACGGGGCCGACCTCGGCCTCGACCGCCTTGATGCCGGCCTCGCAGGCGGCGAAGTCGCCGACGTCGAACTTGAACACCGGGATGCCGGTCTCGGCCTTGAAGCTTTGAGCCGCCTCGTCGTTGCCGCCGTAGTTGGCGGCGACCTTGTAGCCCTTGGCCGCCAGGCCCTTCGAGATCGCCGCGCCGATGCCGCGGGTGCCGCCGGTGACGAGGGCGACGCGTTGCTGAGCCATGGTTTCCTCCAGTTTCTTGAACGTGTTCCAGTTTCTTGAACGTGTTCTCGGTCGCGATCGGGCCGGGTGCGACGGGCGTCGCCTCCGGCCCGCGGATGGTGCCGTCATGCCGCGTGCGGATGGCGTCCGCACGCGAAATGTTTTGCGTCCGGCCTAAAGCCGGATTTTCGGCTCCGGAGAGCTGTGGCTCACGCGCGCTCGATGCACATGGCGACGCCCATGCCACCGCCGATGCACAGGGTGGCGAGGCCCTTCTTGGCGTCGCGGCGCTTCATCTCGTGCAGCAGGGTGACGAGGACGCGGGCGCCGGACGCGCCGATCGGGTGGCCGATGGCGATGGCGCCGCCGTTGACGTTCACCTTGGCGTCGTCCCAGCCCATGTCCTTGTTCACCGCGAGCGCCTGGGCGGCGAAGGCCTCGTTCGCCTCGATCAGGTCGAGGTCGGCGGGCTTCCAGCCGGCCTTGTCGAGCGCCTTGCGCGAGGCCGGGATCGGGCCCGTGCCCATGACCTTGGGGTCGACGCCGGCGGTGGCCCAGGACTTGATCGTGGCGAGCGGGGTGATGCCGCGGCGCTCGGCTTCCGAGGCCGACATCAGCACGATCGCGGCGGCGCCGTCGTTGAGGCCGGACGCGTTGGCGGCCGTCACCGTGCCGTCCTTGGAGAAGGCCGGCTTCAGCTTGGCCATCGCCTCCACCGTCGCGCCGTCGCGGATGTACTCGTCGGTGTCGACGACCACGTCGCCCTTGCGGCCCTGGACGGTGACCGGGGCGATCTCCTCCTTGAAGCGGCCCTCCTTGCGGGCGGCCTCAGCCTTGTTCTGCGAGCGGGTGGCGAACTGGTCCTGCTGCTCGCGGGTGAGCTGGAAGGCCTGCGCCACGTTCTCGGCGGTGGTGCCCATGTGGTAGCCGTTGAAGGCGTCCCAGAGCCCGTCCTTGATCATGGTGTCGACGAGCTTGACGTCGCCCATCTTCTGGCCGCCGCGCAGGTACTGCGCGTGGGGGGCGAGCGACATCGACTCCTGGCCGCCGGCGACGATGACGGTGGCGTCGCCGTTGGCGATCTGCTGCATGCCGATGGCGACGGTGCGCAGGCCCGAGCCGCAGACCTGGTTGACGCCCCAGGCGGTGGCCTTCTCGGGGATGCCGGCGGCGATGGCGGCCTGGCGGGCGGGGTTCTGGCCGGCGCCGGCGGTGAGCACCTGGCCGAAGATCACCTCGTCCACGTCGTCGGGGGAGACGCCGGCGCGCTCGAGGGCGGCCTTGATCGCCACCTTGCCGAGCTCGTGCGCGGGCACCGTGTTGAAGGCGCCGCCGAACGAACCAACCGCCGTGCGCGCCGCGCCGACGATGACGATGTCTTCGCTTGCCATCTGAAACGTTCTCCTCGTGGTCGGCCGGCGCGTCTTGGAGATCGCGCGCTCGAAAATGCCGTTCCCCCGGATGAAGGGCCTCGCTCGATCGAAGTCAAGAAGGCTGAACCGCCGGGCGTGACGCTCGGCGGGCGGCGGCTGCTCGCTCGGGCGACCCGGGACGCGCCGGGAATTAGCATTATTCCGCGGGAAAAGGCGCCAGATTGCTATTTTCGTCGCCGGCTGAAAGCCTTAAGGTCGAGATCGGCGCGTGGGCGGCTCCCGGCGGCGGGGGCCCGGCCGTGGTCGTCGCGCGATCGGGGAGAGGCCGCAGAGATGGCGGACAGCGTCAAGGCACAACAGACCGTCATCAAGAAGTACGCCAACCGGCGCCTGTACCACACCGGAACCTCGACCTACGTCACCCTCGAGGACCTCTCGACGATGGTGCAGAACGGCGAGGACTTCGTCGTCTACGACGCGCGCACCAGCGACGACATCACCCGCTCGGTGCTGACGCAGATCATCTTCGAGCAGGAGAACAAGGCCGGCGCCGACAACCTCCTGCCGGTGGCGTTCCTGCGCCAGCTGATCCGCTTCTACGGCGACAGCATGCGCACGATGGTGCCGAGCTTCCTCGAGTTCTCGATGGCGAACTTCGCGCGTGACCAGGACGGCCTGCGCGAGAAGTTCTCGACCGGATTCGGCTCGTCGGCGTTCCAGAGCGCCATCGAGCAGCAGGTGCGGGCCAACATGGGCTTCTTCGGCGACGCCATGAAGATGTTCACCGGCTTCACCCCGCCCGGCGTGACGAACGCCGGCACCCATGCCGGGCGGGGTGAAGCCGGTGAACATCTTCA
>NZ_VRUV01000474.1:0-3564 GCF_008039455.1 Methylobacterium sp. WL116 | reverse complement strand
GAGGGCGCCGGCCGATTGCGCGGCGGCGCGCAGGGGGAAGGTGCGCAGGCTCCGCATCAAGAGGTAGGCCTCGAACGGCCCGAGGATCGCGCCGCCGCTCGCGCGGATCGCGCCGATCCGGGTCCAGGCGGCGTCGCGGGCGGCGGTGGCGAGCACGCCGGCGATCACGTCGGAATGGCCGTTCAGGATCTTGGTGCCGGAATGCATGACGAGGTCGGCGCCGAGCCGCAGCGGCCGGGTGTGGAACGGCGAGGCGACGGTGGAGTCGACCGCCAGCCGCGCCCCGGCCGCATGGGCGATCTCGGCCGCGGCGGCGATGTCGGTGACCGTCCAGAGCGGGTTGCCGGGGGTCTCGATCCAGACGAGCTTGGTCCGGCCCGGCCGCATCGCGGCGCGCAGGGCGTCGAGGTCATCCATCGCCACGAAATCGAGGTCGAGCCGGCGCCGCGGCGCCTCCTCGCGCAGCCAGCGCTTGAGGGCCCAGTACATCACCGCCGGCGCGACCACGTGGTCGCCGGGCTCCAGCGCGCCGAACACCGCCGTCGCCGCCGCCATTCCGGAGCCGAACAGCATCGCGGCCGGCGCCTCCTCCAGCATCGCCAGCACGGCTTCCGCCTCGCGCACCGTCGCGTTGTCGGGCCGCGCGTAGGAGAAGCCGGAGGAATAGCCGTTGTCGGGGTCGCGGATGAAGGTGGTCGAGACGTGCAGCGGCGCCACCACCGCGCGGGTCACCGGCTCGACATGCCCCATCGCCTGGGCGGCGAGCGTCCGCTTCGACCATCCGGCGGCGCGAGGGTCGGCGTCGTCCGTCGGGTTGCGTGAGGTCATGGCCGCGTCCGATGTTGCGTGGCGGGAGATCGTTCGACGGTCCGGATTCGGCTCGCGCCGCGTCCCTTCCCTTCATCGTCCCTTCCCCGCACGAGGGGAGGAAGACGCGCGGGTTTCCTATAGCCTCCGAACGCCGCGGCTGCCACGATCCGGGCCGGGGCCGCCTCCGAGGTCCCCGTCGGGTTTCGTCCATGCAGACCGCCAGCCGCGCCGCGTCCACGCAAGCCTCGTCCACGCAAGCCTCGTCCACGCAAGCCTCGCCGACGCGGGTTCCGATCCGCCCGGCCCTTCCCTGGTGGCTGCGCCTGCCCGCCGCGATCCTGCCGGTGGGTGCGACCTCGCTCATTGGCGGGCTGTCGACGGCCCCCGAGATCGACGGGTGGTACGCCGGCCTCGCCAAGCCCGCCTTCAACCCGCCGAACGCGGCCTTCCCGATCGCCTGGACGATCCTCGACGTGCTGATGGTCGTCTCAGCTTGGCGCCTGCTCGGCGCCCGCCCGGCCACCGGCCCGTCGCGCCGGGGCTGGTGGCTGGCGATCGCCGCCTTCGGCGTGCAGCTCGCGCTCAACGCCGCCTGGACGCCGACGTTCTTCGCCCGCCACGCGCTGGGTGCCGGCCTGGTGGTGGTGGTGGCCCTCCTCGTGATGATCCTGTGGACGATCCGCCTGAGCTGGCGGATCGACCGGATCGCGGCGTGGCTTCTGGTGCCCTACGCCGCCTGGGTCGCCTTCGCGTCCCTGCTCAACGCGGCGATCTGGCGGCTGAACTGACGCGGCGCGCCGGCACCCCACGCCCCGGACCGTGGGGCCAAAAAATCCTCGCCGTCCGGCGTGGCGCCCCGGCCCGGCCCGATGCTGCCGTGCACCCATGCCCGCCGGTGACCGGCCCCGGTTCGTCGGCGTCGGCGCCTCCGGGGCCGAGGGCCTTCGCGACATCCGGGCGCTCCTCGTCGCCCTCCCGGCGCCGCTCCGGGCCGTCCTCCTCGTGCTGCTCCGCCCCTGGGACCGGCCGAGCCACCTCCGCGCGATCCTGGCGCAGGCCTGCCCGCCCCCGGTCCTGATCGCGGACGCGGGCGAACGCTTCGAGCCGGGCCGCATCGACATCGGCGAGCCGGCCCGGCACCCGATCCTGGCCGACCGCAGCTTCGGCGAGATCGTCGCCGACCCGATGCGGCTGCACGGCAACCGCACGGTCGACCTGCTCTTCCATTCCGTGGCCCGGCACGGCCGCGGGCGGATGATCGGCGTGGTGCTGTCCGGCTCCCTCGACGGCGGCGCCCGCGGGCTCGCCGCGATCCATCGCGCCGGCGGGCTCACCATGGTGCTCACGCCCGAGCCGCCGCCCCGCCACGGCATGCCCGAGAGCGCGATCGCTCGCGACGGCCCGATCGCCACGATCGGCAGCCCGAGGACGATCGCCGCGGCGATCGCGGCGGAGGCGGCCGAGGGCGCGGTCTGCGACGTCGCCAACGACAACGGCGCCGGCCAGGTCGTGCTCTCGGGCGACCGGGCCGCGGTCGAGCGCGCCGTGGCGCTCGCGCAGGCGCGCGGGATCAAGCGCGCGGTGATGCTCAACGTCTCGGCACCGTTCCACTGCCGCTTGATGCAGCCCGCCGCCGAGGCGATGCGAGCGGCGCTCGACGCGGTCACGCTCAACCCGCCGGCCGTGCCGCTCTACGCCAACGTGCTCGCGGCGCCGGTCTCGGATCCGGATGCGATTCGCCGAAACCTCGTGGCGCAGGTGACCGGAACCGTGCGCTGGCGCGAGAGCATCGCGGCCATGGCGGCGGCGGGCGTCGACGCGTTCTCCGAGATCGGCTCCGGCAAGGTTCTGTCGGGCCTCGTCAAGCGCATCGCGGCCGGTGCCGCGGCGGTGCCGGTCGGCACGCCGGACGACGTCGCCGCGTTCTCCGTGGCGTGATCGAGGCCCGCGCGCGCCTTCCTTCTCCCCTCTGCGGGAGAAGGTGGCCCGCGAAGCGGGTCGGATGCGGGGAGCGACGCCTCCGGATACGGCGCTCCCCTCCCCCGACCCCCGCTGACGCGGGGGCCACCCTCCCCCGCAGAGGGGGGAGGGAGGTGGCGCGTGTTTGTCGCCCTCGTCGCGATCCTCGTCGCCATCCCCCCCCTCGCCCTCTGGCGCTTCGCCGCCGCGCTGCCGCCCCTCGACCTGGCGCAGGCGGACCTGCGCTCCACCATCGTGGTCGACGCCCGCGGGACCCTGCTGCGCCCGTTCGCGACGCCGGACGGGCGCTGGCGGCTGCCGGTGACGGCGGCGTCCGTCGACCCGCGCTATCTCGCGATGCTCACGGCCTACGAGGACCGGCGCTTCGCCGACCATCCCGGCATCGACCCGGCGGCGACGCTGCGCGCCGCGTGGCAATGGCTGGCGCACGGACGGATCGTCTCCGGCGGCTCGACCCTGTCGATGCAGGTCGCCCGCCTGGTCGAGCCGCGCGCCGAACGCTCGCTCGCCGCAAAGCTGCGGCAGATGGTCCGCGCGGTCGCGCTCGAGCGGCGCTTCGGCAAGGCCGGCGTGCTCGACCTCTACCTCGCGCTCGCGCCCTATGGCGGCCCGGTCGAGGGCGTGCGGGCGGCGGCGCTCGCCTATTTCGGCCGCGAGCCGGCCCGGCTCTCGTTCGCCGAAGCCGCCCTCCTCGTCGCCCTGCCGCAGGCGCCCGAGACCCGCCGGCCGGACCGCTTTCCCGCCAACGCCCGCCGGGCGCGGGACCGGGTGCTC
>NZ_VRUV01000473.1:0-3564 GCF_008039455.1 Methylobacterium sp. WL116 | reverse complement strand
GAGCACCAGGGCGACCCAGCCCTCGATCGTGCCCTTCGAAGCGAGATGGAAGCCGCGGTGGCGGTAGGCCGAGAGCACGCCGGCGACGTCGCGCTCGATCAGGCCCGAGAGCACCAGCACGCCGCCCTCGGCCACCACGGCCGACAGCGTCGGCGCGAGCCGCCGCAGCGGGCGCGCGAGGATGTTGGCGAACACCACGTCGAAGTGGCGCGGCCGCGCGGCCAGGGCGTTGCGCACGCCGGGCGCCTCGTAGAGCTTGAGGTACGGCCCGAGGCCGTTGGCATGGGCGTTGGCGCGGGCGGTCCTGACCGCCTCGCCGTCGAGGTCGCCGGCGATCACCGGCCGGCGCAGAGCCTTGGCGGCGGCGAAGGCGAGGATGCCGGTGCCGGTGCCGACGTCGAGCACCCGGCCGGGGCGCCCGCGCTTCAGCACGTCGACCAGCGCCTTGAGGCAGCCGAGCGTGGTGCCGTGATGGCCGGTGCCGAAGGCGAGCGCCGCCTCGATCTCGATGGCGAGCTCGTTCGGCCGCACGGTGGCGCGGTCGTGCGAGCCGTGGATGCGGAAGCGGCCGGCCCGCACGGGCACGAGGCCTTCGAGCGAGGCGCGGACCCAGTCCTTCTGGTCGATGGTGCGGAACTCCGCCGCGTCCGCGTGCGCGCCGACCACGGGGCGGATCAGGTCGCGGATGAAACCCTCGTCCGGCGCGTCGGCGAAGTAGGCTTCCAGCCGCCACGTCACCCCGTCCTCCGCCTCGAAGGCGGCGACCGCCGTCTCGGTCGGGTCGAACATCTCGCCGAGCAGGTCGGTCATCGTGCGCGCCGACCGCTCGTCGGTCATCAGCTGCAGGACGTGGGTCGGGCGGTTCGGGTGCAGGCCTTCGAGCATGGCCGGCCTTACCACCCTCGGCCGCGTTCCGCGACGTGTGGCGCAGTCCGCGGCGGAAATGTTGTGGCCCGTCCGGTCCCGCGATGGCCAAGGTCGGCAACCGCGGCAAAATCGCCTGGCAATGCGGCAGATTGTTTACCCGTTCATCATATGGACCCCCGGAACCGGGGTTACCGTGCAGCGTTTTCGGTCACTTCTCCGCGTCGTCCGAGTCGTTCGACCATCGAGGGTGCGTCCGCGTGACCAATTCGAGACCATCCGTTCGTCGGCCGGTCGTCCTCAACGGCGTCTCGCGCCGCCGCCGCCAACCGGTCCGCGCCCGCGACACGTTGCTCGGGGCCGAAGCCCTCGACACGCCCCTGCCGGGCCAGCTCCTCGTGCTGCTGAGCCGGCTGCACCGCGCCGAGGACGCGAAGCCCCGCGGAGACGAGTTCGACGCCTGAGCGGCTTGCGCGCGGCATCGTCCGCGTCCAAGCCTGCAGCGTGAGGGGACGCGACGATCCGCGGCGCCCGGACGGGACGCGCCATCCTTGCTCGACCTGACGCCCGACGAGTGGACAGCGGTGGCGCTGAGCCTGAAGGTGGCCGCCGTCGCGACGCTTGCGAGCCTCGGGCCCGGCCTGCTGGTGGCCTGGCTGCTCGCCAAGCGCACGTTTCCGGGTCGCGCCGTCCTCGACGGCCTCGTGCACCTGCCGCTGATCCTGCCGCCGGTCGTGACCGGCTACCTGCTGCTCCTGACCCTCGGGCGACGCGGCCTCGTCGGCGCGTGGCTCGCCGAGGCGGGCATCGTGTTCGCCTTCCGCTGGACCGGGGCGGCGCTCGCCTGCGCGGTGATGGGCTTCCCGCTGATGGTGCGGGCGATGCGCCTGTCGATCGAGGCGGTGGACGCCCGGCTCGAGCAGGCGGCCGCGACGCTGGGCGCCCGGCCGATCGCGGTGTTCCTCACGGTGACGCTGCCGTTGAGCCTGCCCGGCATCCTCGCCGGCGCGGTGCTCGCCTTCGCCAAGGCGATGGGCGAGTTCGGCGCGACCATCACCTTCGTCTCGAACATTCCCGGCGAGACACAGACGCTGCCCTCGGCGATCTACACCTTGACGCAGGTGCCGGGCGGCGAGGCTGGCGCCTTGCGCCTGACGCTGATCTCGGTCGCCCTGTCGATGACCGCGCTGCTGCTCTCGGAGGTGCTGGCCCGCCGCATCGGCCGGAAGCTGGGAGCGGGGTGATGGAATCTTCGTCGCATGCCAGGGGCACCCTCCCCCGCGGAGGGGGGAGGGGAAAGCCCCACAACCGCGCCTCACGCATAGGCGTACGGCCCGCCGCGCTCCAGCGCCCGCTTGTAGGCCGGGCGGGCATGGATGCGGGCGAGCCAGCCGGTCAGCTCGGCGCCGGCTCCGGTGCCGCGTGCGGCGAAGGCTTCGAGGGGGAAGCTCATCTGGATGTCGGCGGCGGTGAAGTCCGCGCCGCAGAACCACGGCCGGGCGGACAGCTCCTCCTCCCAATAGGCGGCGTGGCGGCGCAGCTCCGGGTCGACGAACTTGGCCGTCACCGCCTTGGCGATCCCCCTCGCGAGGGGGCGCACCAGGGCGGGGCTGCCCGGCGCCAGCCGGGAGAACACCAGCTTCAGCAGCAGCGGCGGCATCGCCGAGCCTTCGGCGTAATGGAGCCAATAGGTGTAGCGGCGATGCGCTTCCGTGCCCGGCGCAGGCACCAGCGCGCCGCCGCAGCGGGCGGTGAGGTATTCGACGATGGCACCGGACTCGGCCACCACGATGTCGTCGTCGGTGATCACCGGCGACTTGCCGAGCGGGTGGATCGCCCGCAACGCCGGCGGCGCCAGCATCGTCTCGCGGTCCCGGGCGTAGCGCTTCACCGTGTAGTCCAGGCCGAGCTCCTCGAGCAGCCAGAGCACCCGCTGCGAGCGGCTGTTCTCCAGGTGGTGGACGGTGATCATGCGCGGCCTTCCGTGAGGGTATCGCTGCACAACGCCGGTCCGCGCCGATCGAGCCGCCCGGCATGACGCTCGACGTCGCCGTCGCCCTGCGCCGGGGCGCCTTCACGCTCGACGCCGCCTTCGCCGCCGGGGCCGGGCTCACCGCCCTGTTCGGGCGCTCGGGCTCGGGCAAGACCACGCTGATCGACCTGATCGCCGGGTTGAGCCGGCCCGATCGCGGCCGCATCGTCGTCGCCGGCGAGACGCTGGTCGACACCGACCGGCGCATCGCCCTGCCGGTGCACCGGCGCCGGATCGGGCTGGTGTTCCAGGATGCCCGCCTGTTTCCCCACCTCAGCGTGCGGAGCAACCTCGGCTACGGCCGCTTCTTCGCGGGCCGCCGGGCGGAACGGGCCGAGCACGACGCCGTGGTCGAGATGCTCGGCATCGGCCACCTGCTCGGCAGGCAGCCCGCGGGTCTCTCCGGCGGCGAGCGCCAGCGCGTCGCCATCGGCCGGGCGCTGCTGGCGAGACCCCGCCTGCTGCTGATGGACGAGCCGCTGGCGGCGCTGGACGAGGCGCGCAAGGGCGAGATCCTTCCCTATATCGAGCGCCTGCGCGACGAGGCCGGGATCCCGATCGTCTACGTCAGCCACGCGGTCGGCGAGGTCGCGCGGCTCGCCAACACCGTGGTGGTGCTGGAGGCCGGCCGCGTCGCCGCCGCGGGCCCGGCGGAGGCGATCCTGCGC
>NZ_VRUV01000472.1:0-3573 GCF_008039455.1 Methylobacterium sp. WL116 | reverse complement strand
GTAAGGCGCAGCCGCTCCCCGGCTCGAATGTGCATGCTGTGCCCCGCTACAAGGGCCAAACTGACCGCTTCGGGAGTTTTCCACAACGGGAACAAGGCATGAACGGAAACGCTTCATTAACCCTGTGACCTAGGCGCTCCAGGCCCAGTCCCCTCACGATCCATCAGCCGCGTCCAGTGCCAACTTGCGCCGCTGCCCACCCAAACCCAGGCTCTTGGCAAGCTCGGAGCGCTTTGCCGAGTAGCTCGTGGTCACCATCGGGTAGTCGGCAGGCAGGCCCCACTTGGCGCGGTAGGCCTCCGGTGTCAGGCCGCGTAGGGTAAGATGACGCCGCATCGTCTTGTAGCCCTTGCCGTCCTCGAAGCTGATGATCGCATCTGGGGTGATCGACTTGCGGATCTGAGCGGGCGTCAGCTTCTCAGGTTCGGACGCGGCCGTCGGCTCCTCACCGCCGAGGCGGCTCAAGGATGCATGGACGCTGGCAATCAAGTTCGGCAACTCGCCAGCTTGAACGTGATTGTTCGAGACATAGGCTGAGACGATATCGGCTGCCATCGCCAAAACGTTGCTGCTTGTGTCTGCCACTGCTTCGTCCAACATGAAATATACTGCCCTATAATCAACTGATATGGCCTGTCTTAATTAGCTTTTGGCAGAACAACAAGTCGAATATGGGCCGATAAGGCGCTGATACGGACCCTACTGCAAAACAAGGATTTGTTAAGGATCACGCATTAGTGGATCTTAACACTTACGGGGACGGACGATGCGGGTTCTGCTGATCGAGGACGATGCGGCGGTGGCGCAGAGCATCGAGCTGATGCTGAAGACGGCTGGGTTCAATCCCTTCGTCACCGATCTCGGTGAGGAGGGGATCGATCTAGGCAAGCTCTACGACTACGACATCATCCTCCTCGACCTGACGCTCCCTGACATATCCGGCTACGAGGTGCTGCGCAGCCTTCGCGTGGCCAAGGTGAAGACCCCGATCCTGATCCTCTCAGGAATGGCCAGCATCGAGGACAAGGTGAAGGGTCTCGGCTTTGGCGCCGACGACTACCTCACCAAGCCGTTCCACCGGGATGAGCTCGTCGCCCGTATCCAAGCGATCGTCCGCCGCTCGCAAGGGCATGCCGAGGCGGCCGTGACGATCGACGACATGATCGTCAACCTCGATCAGAAGCTTGTCGCGATCGGTGGGAACCGGGTTCCGCTCACTGGCAAGGAGTACCAGATGCTGGAACTCCTTGCCCTGCGAAAGGGCACGACACTGACCAAGGAGATGTTCCTCAACCATCTCTACGGCGGCATGGACGAGCCCGAGCTGAAAATCATCGACGTGTTTGTCTGCAAGCTGCGCAAGAAGCTTGCTACCGCATCAGGCGGCAAGAACTACATCGAGACAGTCTGGGGTCGCGGATATGTACTCAGGGAAGAGACGGCCGAACGACCTCACATGTTCAGTAATCTTAGGCCAGCTCTCTCAGCAGCCTGATCGTTTTTGAAATCGCACCAGGATGGTTTAAATATATTCTAGTCAACAATCTACGAACCGACAGCACGTAAAGCGTTTCAACATGTAGATTTCTGTAAAAATCAGACTCAATCGCTATGCCACTTACTCGCTTATAGGATTTATGTCTTGACATCGACATGGTTTGTGCTACGTTGATGTTGTCGATTGGCGAACCGATGCGTCGCAGCGGTGCTGATCGATCAGCAGTTGAGGGGCGTCCCATGCACCGGCGATCACAACCATTGCGGCCCCGACCGCCATCGTGTGCCCGCCAGCGCGCGTTCCTCACGAGCATCTCCACAGAAGGCCCCCACCACGGGGGCCTTCGTCGTTTCAGGAGCCCAAAAATGGCAATCCAGTTCATTCCCGCCCCCGTCACCGAGAGCCCGCTCGAGCCGCAACCACCGACCCTGGTGCTGTTTGGGCGCAATCGCAGCGGCAAGCCGTGTGCCGCCTGGTTCGATGGCAATCAGGCGGAGGCGGCCACCAACGTCGCCGTCACGATGAAGCTGCGCGTGCTGCCGATTGCCGATGACGAGCAGCGTCGCCTCGCGCTGCAGCTCGCCCACGGTCGGATCCTGCCGAGCGGCAAGGCACACGTGCCGGGCGCTCGGCGCGACCTCTACGGCCGCCTCGTCGCGCTAGCCGGCGACCAAGCCGGCCTCAGCATCACCGAACGCCCTGAGGAACGTGGTGAACAGGTCGGCGAGCCGGATGCGCCGGCGTGTGAGGCTTCTACGAAGATCGAGTTGGGGAAGACCGAGCTTGCGCCTGCTCCCGCGGCAGAAACGCCGGCCGAGGCCGAAGAGGTAAGGATAGTCCCGGCAATCGCAACGGCCGACGCTTCCCCAAAGCCACGGCCCGGCGACGGTCTATTCGTCGGGGAGGTCCGGCCGACCGAGCGCGAGCAGATCGGGCTCGGCAGCATCGTGCTGGCCCAGGAGGGACCCGACGAGGGTTGGTGGGAGGCGGAAATCATCAACTGCAACGGTCGGGTCTTCTCCCTCCGGTGGCGGGACTATCCGCTCGAACCTACGATTTTGCGGCCGGTCGACCAGCTTGCGTTGCTCCCGCCCGGCGAGGGCTAACCGTCGTCAGTCATCGTACCCGGGTCGGGCATCACCCACCCGGGCGCCCAAGCGCGACGCTTAGGCGTCCCCCCGCACCAGACCACCCCCCCTCCTCATCCTCCGAGGCTTTGCATGACCGACCTCCTCGACGTCGGGCGCGTTGCTGCGCTCAACGACATCCTGCGCCGCTCGCTGTCCGGCGGAACCCTCGTCCTCACCGCCGGCGTCGTCGCGCTCGGCCGTGAGCGGCAGCAGATCATCCTCGACGCCATCGCCGCCTTCGACCGCTTCGAGCCCGACAACGACCCGTACGGCGAGCGCGATTTCGGCGCGGTGGAAGCCGCCGGCGAGCGCGTGTTCTGGAAGATCGATTGCTTCGATCGCAGCCGCGCCCGTCCCTCGCCGGACCCGGCTGACACCGGGGTCACTGAGCGCGTCATGACCGTGCTCCTAGCGATCGAGTATTGAGGTGGACTGGCACGAGGACGCCCCACCCGGCGGCGCCCAGCCATCGGCGCGGGGATCACCGACCCGCCGGCGGCTACTCACCCTCCTCGGCAGCCTGCCGGCGATCGGGAAGGAGGTGGCGGGTGCCGGGCTGCCATCGCCCTACCCGGGCGACCCTGAGTCGGTCGCTGATCCGATACCGCGGTTGTTTGCGGAGTTTCGGGCGCTGCTGGAACGGCATGAGGCCGCGTTGGCGTGCTGCGACCGCATCGAGGCGACGCTTCTCACTCAGATGGACTACCCGCGGGTGCCGTTGCCGCCCGATTGGGATGGATCACACCGCTATGCCGGTGACACCGGGACCATCGCACGCGTCATCTCATTAGGCCGTCATCAGCGGCGCCTGCAGCGGCTTCTCCAGCGTCGGCAGCGACGATGGGACGAGGCGGCCGATCAAGCCGGCCTGACCACCGCTCAGGAAGGTGAGGCTGCCTTGGACAGGGCGGTCCTAGACGGGGCCGATGGGCTGCTCGCCACCCC
>NZ_VRUV01000471.1:0-3574 GCF_008039455.1 Methylobacterium sp. WL116 | reverse complement strand
CCTCTTCCGCCGCGCGGCGTTCAACCCGGCCCGCAACGAGAGCGAGGTCGCCCGGCGCCTGGAAGCCGTGTTCCGCCAGGCCGGGCTCAACCCGCCCGCTCGGCGAGGGCGTCGGGCGCGACGAGGTCGGATTTCGTGAGCGCGACGACGCCGCGGCGGACGCCGATCAGCCGGGCGATCTCCAGGTGCTCGATCGTCTGGGGCTTGATGCCCTCGTTGGCGTCGACCGCCAGCAGCACCGCCCCCATGCCGGTGGCGCCCGAGATCATCGCGCGGACGAAGCGCTCGTGGCCGGGCAGGTCGACGAGGTCGATCTCCCCGTCGCGTCCCTCGGGCGCGAGGAGGGCGAAGCCCGGCACGATCGAGACGCCGCGGGCCTTCTCTTCCTTCAGCCGGTCGGTCTCGATGCCGGTGAGCGCCCGCACCAGCGCGGTCTTGCCGTGATCGACATGTCCGATCACGCCGACGAGGAGTGTCTTCATCGCTTATCGTCACCGTCCCGACCGGGCGTGCCTCCGAACCGTCGCCGCCGCGCGCCCGCCCCGGATGGCGGTCGTTCGGGGGCATGGCCGGGAGACGCACCGAACACGCGCACCGTTCCCGTGAACGAGGACGACGCGCAGCCCAATCCGCGACGCGACCGCCGGCTCGGCATCGAGCCGAGGCCCCGCCCGGATGCGGCGGGACCCGCAAGACGGTCGGGTCGATTGTGCACAACACGCTCTTGCGCCAAGCTTTTGCACGAAGCGTCGGTCGCGCAAAGGGCAAACTTTGCGGATGCGGCCGAGGGCGCCACCGCCGCCCTGCGCGTGCTACACGGCGGGCGATCCGGACGGATCGGAGGTGGCTCCGATGCGTTCTCGCGGTGACAGGGGCTGCGGCCCGGAACGGACGGACGAACGCTTCATGGACACGCCGCGGGAGATCGAGCTGAAGCTGGAATGCACGGGCCCAGACCTCGCCGCACTCGGTGCCCATCCGCTGCTGCAGGGGCAGGCCGACGGGGCCGCATCCGAGCCGAAGCTCCTCGCGGCGACCTATTTCGACACCGCCGACGGCGCGCTCCGCGAGGCCGACCTGACCTTGCGGGTGCGTCGGACGGGCGAGGCCTTCGTGCAGACCGTCAAGGCGGGCTCCGGCGCGGCCGGGCTGTTCGACCGGGCGGAATGGGAGAGCCCGGTCGCCGGCGAGGCGCCGGAGCCGGCGGCCTTCGCCGACACGCCGGTGGCCGATCTCCTCGCGAAGGCCGAGGCGCCGGACCTGGCGGCCCAGTTCCGCACCGTGGTGATGCGCTCGGTCCGGCCCGTGACCTACGGCGCCTCGCGGATCGCGGCGACCCTCGACGAGGGCCGGGTCGAGACCGACCGGGGCGATGCCCCGCTGTGCGAGCTCGAGCTGGAGCTCGAATCCGGCGATCCGGCCGACCTGTTCGCGCTGGCCCAGGCGCTCGCCGAGACGGTGCCGCTGCGGATCGGCGTGCTGTCGAAGAGCGCCCGCGGGTTCGCGCTGCGCGACGGCAAGGCCGCGCGGCCGAGCAAGTCCGACATGGCGCCGTTGCCGAAGGACGCGACCGGCGGCGAGGCCTTCCGCCACATCGCGCTCGGGTGCCTGCGGCACCTGCGCCTCAACGAGGACGTCTGGGGCCACGCCCGCGACCCGGAGGCGCTGCACCAGATGCGGGTGGCGCTGCGGCGGCTGCGCACCGCGCTGTGGCTGTTCAGGCCGATGCTGGCGGGCGACGCCCGGGCGGCCACGCTCGGCGACGAGATCAAGCGCGTCACCGAGCCGTTCGGCCGGGCGCGCAACCTCGACGTCTTCCTCGAGACCACCCTGCCCGACGAGATCGCCCGGCGCCCGGACGAGCCGGGGCTCGCCGGCCTGCGCGAGCGCCTGGAGACCGAGCGCGACCGGGCGCACGACGCCGTCGGCGCGATCCTGACCTCGCCCGAATGGCGCAGCCTGCTCCTCGACCTCCTGGCCTGGATCGAGGCCGGCCCGTGGCGGGAGGGCGTGGGCAAGCTCCGCGACGCGCCCGCCCGCGACCTCGCCACGGAGGTGCTGGAGCGCCTGCGCCGGCGGATCGCCAAGCGCGGCCGCCACATCGAGCGGCTCGATCCCGAGGCGCGTCATCGCGTCCGCATCGCCGGCAAGAAGCTGCGCTACGGCGCCGAGTTCTTCGCCGGCCTCTATGGCGGCCGGAAGGCGCGCCGGCGCCACAAGGCGTTCGCCGCCGCCCTCTCCGACCTGCAGGACCACCTCGGCAGCCTCAACGACCTCGCCACCGCGCATGCGGTGATGGCCGGACTCGCCGATGCGTCCGGGCCCGCCTCGGACGCGCTCGACGGCCAGGCGCTGTTCGCGGCGGGCCTCGCCACCGCCGATTCGGAGGCGCAGGCGGACGAGCTGCTCGCGGGCGCGGCCGAGGCCCACGGCACGCTGGCCGACCTCAAGCCGTTCTGGCGCTGAACCGGGCGCCCGTCGGCGCGTAGACCCCTCGCGGACGGCGCGGGGGGAGGCGGCATGGCTCACGTCTACAGGTTCGGCATGGAGGAGGAGTTCTTCCTCGCCGACGCCGAGACCCGCAACACCCCCCGCAAGACGTCTCGCGGCCGGGTGAGGGCCTTCCATGCCGCCGTCCAGGCGCGGATGGAATCGGCCGAGCGGGAGATGCTGGAGAGCCAAGTCGAGACCTGCACCCCGCCCTCCGACAGCATCGCGGAGACGCGCGCGCGCCTGATCGCGATGCGGGCCGACCTCGCGACGATCGGGCGGGAGCACGGGTTGCGCGTCTTCGCCGCCGGCACCCACCCGGCCGCGACGTGGCGGCGCCAATCGACGACGCCGGCCGAGCGCTACCGCGGGATCATCGACGACCTGCAGATCGTCGGGCGGCGCTCGGTGGTCTGCGGGCTCCACGTCCACGTCGAGGTGCCGCGTCCCGACGCGCGCCTCGACCTGCAGAACCGGCTGATGCCGTTCCTGCCGATCCTGCTCGCGCTCTCGGTCTCCTCGCCGTTCTGGGAGGGGCAGCGGACCGGGCTCGCCGGCTACCGGCTCAGGGCCTATGCCGAGCTGCCGCGCACCGGCCTGCCGGAGCTGTTCGCGGACGCCGCCGACTACGACCGCTACGTCCGGGTGATGACCGCCTCGGGCGCGATCGCGGATGCGAGCTTCCTGTGGTGGCACCTGCGCGCGTCGGTGAAGTACCCGACGCTGGAACTGCGCATCGCCGACAGCTGCTCCGAGATCGAGGACGGGCTCTGCATCGCCGCCCTGTTCCGCTGCCTCGTGCGCCTGCTCGACCGCGATCCCGGCGTGAATGCCGGCCTCACCGGGGCGGCGCGCGGCTTCGCGATGGAGAACCTGTGGCGGGCCGAGCGCGACGGGGTGCGGGCCGAGCTGATCGACGCCACGCGGGAGCGGGCGGTGCCGATGGCCGAGATCGTCGAGGGGCTGCTCGCGCGCCTCGCGGAGGATGCCGACGCCCTCGATTGCCGGGCCACCTGCGAGCGCGCCCGCACCATCGTCCGGCACGGCACGGGGGCCGACCGGCAGCTCGCCGCGTACGCGGCGG
>NZ_VRUV01000470.1:0-3584 GCF_008039455.1 Methylobacterium sp. WL116 | reverse complement strand
GCTGCCCGGCGGCAGGACACGGATGCGGCCGGGATCGTAGGCCGCGTAGCCGGCATACTGCACTTCCGCCTCGTCGCGGGACGAGGCGATGATCAGGCTGGCGCCGGCCATGGCGAGGCTCTCCGCGATCTCGCGCGCCGCGGTCGAGAGGCCGCTCGGGGCCGGCGGGTAGTCCCAGGCGAGGTAGGCGACCCGCATCAGGCGGCGAGCAGGCGGCGATACAGGGCGAGGTAGTCGGCCGCCATGCGCTCGGCGGTGAAGCGCGCCTCGAAGCGTGCGCGGACCTGGGCCCGGTCGATCTGCTCGATCCGCCCGAGCGCGGCGACCGCCTCCGCTTCGGAAGACACGATGAAGCCCGTCACGCCGTCCTCGACGATCTCCGGCACGGAGCCGCGGTTCCAGGCCACCACCGGCGTGCCGCAGGCCATCGCCTCGATCATCACGAGGCCGAAGGGCTCCGGCCAGTCGATCGGGAACAGCAGCGCCCGCGCGCCGCCCAGCAGTTCCCCCTTCCGGCGATCGTCGACGGGTCCGAGATAGGTCGCGTCGTCACCCAGCAACGGGCGGACCCTGTGCTCGAAGTAGTCCGGGTTGCCGACGTCGACCGTGCCGCCGAGCCGGATCGGGACGCCGGCGGCGCGCGCGACACGGATCGCGGTGTCCGGCCGCTTCTGGTCGGTCATCCGGCCGACGAAGGCGACGTGCGCGCCGGGCTGCGTCTGCAGGGCGTAGCGGTCCCGCGCGATGCCGTGATGCACGATCCCCGCCCGGTTCGCGGCCGGGATGCCGGCCTCCTGCGCCGCCGAGATCGCCGCGACCGGCAAGTCGGGGAAGCCCGCGAAGAACAATGCCCGGTCGAGCTCGTCCACGCGCCAGTGCACCGTCGTGAGGCTGTGGCGCCGTCGCGCGCCGAGAAGCGCCGCATGCGCGAACTCGCCATGGCAATGCACGATGTCGAACCGGTCGAGCCGCAGCCGCAACGCCTCGAGCTGCAGGGCGTCCAGCGCCGCCGGGACGCCGGGCGCGACGCGTCCATGCCGGCGTTCGAGGGCCGAAAGACTCGGGTGATCGCCCACGTGCGGCAAGTCTGTCGCACTGTCGGAGGGGGCGAACAGTGTTACCTCCACCCCCAAGCCACTGAGCGCCGTGCCGAGGTCGTGGATGACCCGCTCCGTGCCGCCGTGATGCTCAGGGGGAACGGGGAAGATGTTCGGGGCGACTTGGGCGACGCGGATCACGATGGGTACCTCACCTGCAGCGTTCTCTCGTCCCGGCACGCCCGAGACGCCGGCGGCCTGATGTTCGTACTGCATGTCGCCTTGCAGGGCTGCCTTCGCGGCGGCAGCGTCGCGTTCGGGCTGACCGCCGACACCGGCGGCCACATCCGCTATCTGCTCGACCTCGTCGCGGCCTCGTCTCAGGATGCCGGCATCGAGCGGATCGTGATGGCGACGCGGCTGTTCGACGGCATCCATGGCCCGGACTACGCCGTGCCCGAAGAGCGGATCTCCGACAAGGTCGAGCTCGTGCGGCTCGCGAGCGCGTCGCCGGCCTACCGGTCGAAGGAGGAGATGCACGCGGAGGTCGCGAGCTTCGCCCGGAACCTCACGGGCTGGATCGGCCGGCAGGCGCGGGCGCCCGACCTGATCCACGCCCACTACGCCGAAGCGGCCTCGGTCGCGCGGCTGGTCGAGGACGCGCTCGGGATCCCCTTCGTGTTCACCGCCCACTCGCTCGGACGGGTCAAGGCGTCGATCCTCGGCGCAGGCGCCGAGAACGGCCCCGATCTCGCGCCTCGCATCGCCGCCGAGGAAGGGGCCCTGGCCCGCGCCAGCCTGATCATCGCCTCGTCCCGCGACGAGGCGGAAGTGCAGTATGCCGGCTACGCGGCCTACGATCCCGGCCGCATCCGTGTCCTGCCGCCGGGCAGCGATCTGGCGCGATTCACCGCGGCCGAGCCCCTTCCGCGGGTCGACGCCACCATCGACCGTTTCCTGCACGATCCGAGCAAGCCTGCGCTGCTGGCCCTCGCCCGGCCGGTGGCGCGCAAGAACCTCGCGGCGCTGGTGCGGGCCTATGGGGAGAGCCCGGATCTTCAGGCCCGCGCCAACCTCGTCCTGATGGCCGGCATGCGCGAGGATATCGATGCGCTCGACGGCGACATGCCCGCGACCCTGCGCGAGATCCTGGTGCTGATCGACCGCTACGATCTCTACGGCCGCGTCGCCTATCCGAAGACCCACGACCCGGAGGACGTGCCGGCGATCTACGCCTATGCCCGCACCCGCGGCGGCGTGTTCGTGAACCCCGCCCTCAACGAGCCGTTCGGGTTGACGCTCCTCGAAGCCTCCGCCGCCGGCCTGCCGCTGGTGGCGACGGACAGCGGCGGCCCCAACGACATCGTCGAGACCTGCGGCAACGGCCTCCTCGTCGACCCGCGCGCGCCGGATGCGATCGCCGCCGCGTGCCTGCGGATCCTCGACGAGCCCGATCTATATGCGGCCTGCGTCGCGGGCGGCGCCCGCGCGGCGGCCGCCTACGACTGGGACCAGCACGCCGCCCGCTACCACGATCTGCTGCGGGCGCTGCTGGCGCCCGAGCCGCCGCTGGCCGTGCCGCGTCAGCTGCTGGTCTGCGACATCGACAACACCCTCGTCGGCTGCGCGGCGTCGCTCGGCATCTTTCGGCGCTGGCGCAGCCGCCAGGCGGGACTGGCCTTCGGCGTCGCCACCGGCCGTTCCTTCCACTCCGCGATGGCGATCCTCGAGCAGCAGGCCAGCCCGCGCCCGCAGGTGATGATCACCTCGGTCGGCTCGGAGATCTACCATCTCGATCCCAACGGCGTGACCTACACGGCAGACCTGGCCTGGCGCGCGGTCGTCTCGACCGGGTGGGACCGCTCCGGCGTCCGCGCGGCGCTCGCCGATCTCGACGGGCTCGTGCCGCAAGGCCCGCTGGAGCAGCGCGGGCACAAGCTCAGCTATTTCGGGGACGCGACGACGGCAAGGGCGGTGCTCGCCCGTCTCGCGCAGGCGGGGCACCGCGCCAGCGTGATCCACAGCCACGGACGCTACCTCGACGTGCTCCCCGCAGCGGCCTCGAAAGGGACGGCGGTCGCCCACGTCCGGGCGCTCTACGGCCTGCCGGAGCGGGCCGTGTTCGTCGCCGGCGATTCCGGGAACGACGTCGAGATGCTGCGCGCCCAGGCGCAGGCGATCATCGTGGCCAACTACTCCGACGATCTGGCGAGCCATGCCGCGCTGAAGCATTCCTACGTCGCCCGCACCTCGCACGCCCGCGGCATCATCGAGGGCGTCGGCCATTTCCGCCGGATGCTGGCCGATGCCGGCTGAGCCTTCGCATGTGCCCTCCGCGAGCGTGCTGACGCTGGTCCGCGGCCGGGCCGACCGTCTGCGCAACCTCATGCATGGGTTGGCGCGCCAGTCCGCGTCCCCGCGGGAACTGGTGATCGCCTGGATGCAGCTCGAACCCGCGCCGGACCTGCCGGACCCGGGCTGTCCCGTGCGTCACCTCCACGTGGCGGGCGAGCCGATGCCGCTCGCCGCCGCCCGCAACCGCGCGGC
>NZ_VRUV01000046.1:0-16504 GCF_008039455.1 Methylobacterium sp. WL116 | reverse complement strand
GGCTAAAATGATGGTGAGCGCGTTGGGGTTCGAACCCAAGACCTACAGATTAAAAGTCCGTTGCTCTACCAGCTGAGCTACGCGCTCGCGTCCGGCACGGAGGCCAGCAGCGCATCGAACGCATCGAGCATGGGCATGGCGTCGCCGGCCTGGGCCGGGGGAGGCGTGCCCGGGCCGGCCGCCTCCGGATCGAGCGGGCTGCCGCCGCCATGGATGTGGCGCGCGGCGCGGACCGGGTCGTAGCTGGCCTCCGGCGGCGTGAACACGGAAAACCCGTCGCCGCGGATGCGGGCCGGCGCGAGGCCGAGGCGGTTGAGCGCGACTTGGGCCGCGATCCCGAGGCTCTGCCCGTTCACCTGCCGCAGCCAGCCCCAGGGCGCGCCCTCCGCATAGAGCCAGTCCGGGAACGGATGCGCGGTGCGGCGGGGCGCGTCGGCGGCGCACCACGTCGAATCGAGCGCGAACAGCACCGCGTGCACGGTGTTCCGGCGCAGGAACAGCCGCGCCAGCGTGCGCTGCTCGTCCGGCGTCGCGGCATTGACGGCCAGGTTGGCGAAGCGCGCCCCGAACGCCCGGTCGAGGGCGTTCGGATCGATGAGGCGCGCCGTTGAGGTGCCGAACACCGCCGCATCGTACCCGCCCGCGCGGGCGATCCGCGGATACATGAAGCGCTGGTTGCGATCCATGATCGCCCCCGGCCGGCCCGGGCGCGCGCGAAGGCCGTAGGGGTCCATCGCGGCGACGAAACCGATCGCGGCGAGGCCGGCCCCGAGGCCGGCGAGGGCGAAGGTCCCGGCGAAGCGCCGCCAGCGGCGGGAGGACGACGCCGGGGAGGAGAGGGGAGGGATCACGGCTGGCCTTCCGGCCCAAGGAGGGGGCGTTCGACCGCCGATGCCAGCAGACCATGGCGCCCGCGCGGCACGACGGCGCCCGCGCGCCTCGGATGCGACGCCGCACGGGCCACGCCCATGTTGACCCGTCCGGCGGCCTCCCCTATTCCACCCACGCCTCCCCGGGCCCGGCCCGCGCGGCCGACCGCACGGCGGACGCGAGCGCGTAGCTCAGCTGGTAGAGCAACGGACTTTTAATCTGTAGGTCTTGGGTTCGAACCCCAACGCGCTCACCATCATTTTAGCCCGCCTGGTCAATGACTTGGCGGGTTTTTTCTTGGCGGCAGGAACCTCAATCCGTGTTGCAGCGGCTTGCAACACGAACCTAACGTTTACAACGGGTTACGGCCGAGCGTAGGCTGGTCCGTGCAACACGGATGGAACACGATGAGCCTGAATGAAAAGCTTGCTCAGCTCGCAGGACGACAGGCCGAAGAGGCTCGGCGGAAAAAAGCTGTTCAGGAGGCTCAAGAGGCGGATCGCCGTGCGAGAGCAAGTACGGCAATCCGTACAGGCGTCATGGTCCGTTAATATGCAAGTATTGACCGAAGCTATTGATAGAGTGAATAGCGCTCTGTCACAACACGGCAAACCTCTATATCTGATCGCAGAGCAAAAATCGGATAGCGACAGAGTATATAAAGGAAAAATTGGATACACTCGCAAGCCCTTCCCGTTCGACGATGGAGATATGCAGAGAATACTTATGGTATTCGAAAATAATGGTGATATCAATTTCAAACTTGGAACAAAGTCAAGCTTTCCACGCAAGAGCATTACGCTCAAAATATCAGAAGCTGACATTGATGCATATACGAATGTGTTGATCGAATTTATTGACATGAACACTCCTTAAATTCCATATAAATTAATTTTACATCCAAGACTAAGAAAATAATTTACAATAGTGATAGCTGCGCTTCAACAAAGTATCTTTGTTTTTAATGTGTCTATTTAAACCGGAGCCATTTAGATGAAACAATTGACCGCCGCAGAGGCAAGAGCGATTCTTGAGGCTAACGTTGCCCAGGCCGAAGAAACTCTCGATCTCGCTCAATCGCTAGCTCGATCCAATCCGGGCAACCTTCGCGCTGGCCAACACATCAGAAAAGCACGACGAAGCCTTGAGACTCGCCAGGCGCATCTCGCATCACACAAAGAGCAGTTCCCCGACGCCGATTGAAGCTGCCAGATCCGTGGCTCGGTCGGATCCTGCTGCTACTGATATGCGTCGGGCGTGCGACGGATTAAGCCGGGATCCGACACCTGAGCATCGCGGATCTGCCGCGCCTCGTGCACGGCTTTGCGGGTGAGGCCGAGGTCGGTGACGGTGGCAGCAGGGATGTTACCGTCTGGAACATCCCTCCTACCCTGGCCGCCGTGCCCTTGGACTTCACCCCGCTCCTGCGCCGCGTCGTACTCGTCGGTGCGCCGGCGCTTCGCCCGTCCGTTCGCCCCTCCGGCAATGTAGCTTTTGCCGGCAGCGACGACCTGCCCTAACTGCAACATTCTGTTGAATCGCGGTCCGACATTGCGGATTCTGTCTGCCCCTCAAATGACCGATTTGATATAGCGACGATACAAGAACGAGTGCTCTAGGGAAGGACGATAGCTTTTCATGGCCGATGATATCGCTGTCGAGGCGGACGATGCCCCGAATGTCGTTGCAGAACAAGATGAGGTAGAGACGCCCACAAAAATGCCGCTCTTTCAGTTCTTCAGTGGGCTAAAGAAAATCATCTACTCTCTCTTTCAGGTATGGAAGAATCGATAGAGACGGAAGACGAAGAAGCCGTCGCAGATGTTCCCGGGACGTTTAACGCCCAGAGGGTCCAGGACGTATTTCGAAAACGCGCGATCAATCTTGTGGGCTTCGATGAAGCCGGCAGGCGAGTTGTAATTTTTACCAAAGGCAAACTTACGGCAACAGAACGAAAATTTATGCCGAGCAATTGGCCTGGTGGCTTTGCCGTCGAATATATTTATGGTGGCATTGCTCAGGTAAAAGGTAATCCTCCGCCGCCACAGGCGCATCGTCCTTACTTCGAGCACAATGGAAAGTACTGTTGTGGTAGCTCCGTATTTCCAGCGAATTGTATGGGCGCTGGAACGATCGGACTGCTCACGCGGGATGCCGATGGCGTGCTGCATGGCGTAAGCAACAACCATGTTTCAGGAGCGTGCAATCACGCTCAGCCGGGCCTACCGATCCTGGCTCCCGGCCCCGTCGACGTGACCGCCGAACACCGTGCGCCGTTCACGATTGGAAGACATGTGCGCTTGCTGCCTATCAACGATGGGATCCCGGAGAATGTGGACATCAGCGTCAACTGGGATGCATGCTGTTTCGAGATAGTGGATCCAGAAAACGTGACCTCGATGCAGGGGAATGCCTATGATACCCCGCTCGAGGTCGCTGATCCGATGCCAGGCATGCTCGTGGAAAAAGTCGGCAGGACCACGGGCCATACTCATGGCCAGATCGTCGCGCAGTCTGCCTCGCCCGTTCCGGTGGCTTATAATGTCCGGGAGTACGGCATCACGAAGAGCGTTTTTTTCGAGGAGACATTCATCATTCAGAGTTTCCCGACGCCATTTTCAAAGCCAGGAGACTCTGGTTCTCTCGTCGTGAGCCGTGACGCTCAGGGCGTGCGGAGAGCCGTCGGCTTGGTTTTTGCGGGGGACCCTGACAGAAATCTGAGTTTTATCCTGCCGTTAAGACCTATCCTGGATCAGCTTGAACTTCAGATTGTTGCGGGTCACAATCTTTGATGTCCGACGTTTCACCATTGGTGGCAGCGAAACGCTTGGCGGCTGATCTGAATCTGCCCGCCCAGCGTGGGTCTGTATTTGTCTGGCACACTGACGCGGGTCTATGCTTGGTAGTAGCAGCAGACCCAGAATGGCTCGAAAATCACCACTTTAACATGCATGAGTACCTAGGTTTTCCTGTTGAGCGGCGCGACCGCTTGAACGGCATAGCTTTTCCCGCTCACCACTGAGTTTCGATGCATATCTTGTTGGGGCGATGCGGCCTCACGGCCATCGGCCGAGGATACCCCTGACGGCGTCAGGGGAGAGAGTCCTCACTCTGCTATCCTGGTGGGGTGGGGACAACCGCAGACGCATCCATGATCTGCCCGAGCGTCACGAGCGAAACGAGCGCCCCGAGACTGATGCTGCCCCAGGCTGTCCACATAGCCCATCGGATGAGCTTTGCCGCTCGCTCCAGCACAGCGCGATTGGCGGTAATGCACTCAGCGCTGTCCTCGAGAGCCTCGGCCTTCGATAGCCCGAGGGGCTTCTTCCCCTTCACGTCCGCGACCCACCCCGCCGGCGTGTTGCCCACATAGCTGAATGCATCGGGCATCGCAGAGAGGTTGGCGAGCACCATGGCAGCCAGCAATCCAGCGACCACCGCCAATCCGATGATGCCGAACGGGAGGAAATCGGGCTTGGTCACTAGGACGGTGACGCTCGCCGTTGCGATCACCGAGGCGGCCGTCGCCAGGAACCCAAAGAAGGTCATTGCTCGCTGATTACCAGCCAGCGCCACCGTCAACTGTGCACCGAGATAGGCGTCGGCCTCTCGCTTGATCAGATCGAGCGTGCCATCTTCGGCCGTCGCGAACGTATCGGTGATCTCAGACATGACTGCTGGCCTGGATGCTCATCCTGAGAAACGCCCGACGGGCACGAAAAGCCCTGGAGCTGATACACATCGCATCGACGAGACCAAGCGGGCGCCCGCGCAGGATCACGTGATCAAAAGCGACGATCATCCGAAGCGACGCCTGCCGCAACCCGAGCAGAAACCCCCGTCCAAATCACCAGAGAAACCTGCACCGAAGCCATTAGGTGGCGATAGAAAGAAGTAGCCATCAGCAAGAGGCTATCGCATCTGATCGGCTTTCGCCGGGGCCGGCCCTTCGTCCCAGCGATCCGGACTTCCCCTCCCGCTATGGGGCCGGCGAGCGGCCTCAGCCCCTCAGGCGCCGGCCGCCGGCCCGATAGTGTCAGGAAGCGGTCCCCGAGCTTCTGCGATTTGGCCGGCAGACCGCGCCTCCATCTGGTTGAGGATGATGTCGAGCGAGCCGTCGGGATGCTACCGCACCTCAGCAGCGGTGACCGGCTCACCATTGTTGGTGACGTTTACCGTGGAAGGTGCAGCGCTGGTGTCCGAATGGACGCTACTCGACAGGTCGTCGGCAACGCGTAGGGTCATTCGCATGCGTCACGCCCTGCTCACCGCCATCATCATGTTGCAGGGTGGGGGCGCATTCGCTGCCGAGCCGATCATCGGCCGGGCCAGCGTCACCGATGGCGACACGGTGGTGATCCACGGCATCCGCATTCGCCTCTTCGGCATCGACGCGCCGGAGAGCGCCCAGGTATGCGAGGACGCCGCCGGCAAGGAGTACCGCTGCGGACAGGTTGCTGCCCTCGCGCTGTCGGACCGGATCGGCGAGGCGCCAATCTCATGTGAGTCTCGGGACACCGACCGTTATGGTCGCACCGTTGCCATCTGCAGGAAGGGCCCTGAGGACCTGAACGCCTGGATGGTGGCGCAAGGCCATGCCATCGCCTTCCGGCGCTACTCGACCGACTATGCTGGACAGGAAGCACAGGCGCGTGCGGCCAAGCGAGGGATTTGGGCCGGCACGTTCGAGGACCCATCCGGGTGGCGTCGAGCGCGTCGAGGTGGAGTGGCGGCGCGAGCAGCTGACGAGCCAACACCAGCCGGATCGAATGCCTCCATGACGTGCACGATCAAGGGCAACATCTCGGCCAGGGGCGATCGGATCTACCACCTGCCAGGGACGAGCGCCTACACGCGCACCGTGATCGACGAGAAGGCCGGCGAGCGCATGTTCTGCACCGAGGACGAGGCGAAAGCAGCCGGGTGGCGGGCGCCGCGGGGCTGAGATGGATCTAGAGGAGGCAGCGTTCGGCTGTCGACCATGAACCAGCGGTGACGCTAACTCGGTTCGATCTGGATGCGACCACCACGATTGCGAATGGCATTGCGCATATGATTTCGGTGCGAGGCGGCCCGCCATCTCGGGTCAGGTGAGTAGCCCGAATTGACGGGCTAACAGCACCATCGTCTCCATGATCATGTGAGCGCACAGATGCGCGGCCATGTCGTTTACGTCATGGGGCGGGCTAACGGTGTTGAAGTCGACCGCGACGATGTTCAGGTCGGTAAGACTGCGAAGGAGCTCGATACCTTCCCGAGCACTAAGGCCACCCCAACTTGGGGTGCACACGCCTGGTGCGACCGACGGGTCGAACACGTCCATGTCCCAGCACAGATAGACGGGACGTCCAGCGACGGCGTGGCGGAACTCCGCGATGGTCTGTTCGAAGCCGCGTCGCAGCAGCGTCTCGGTGGTGACCACGCGGAAGCCAAGATGGTTGGCATGGTCGAGGACGCCGTCACGATAGGTGAACCCACGGATGCCGACATGCCAGGAGAGTGCGGCGTCGACGAGACCTTCTTCGGCCGCGTTCGTGAACTGGGTTGCGGCGTTGTAGCGATCTTCCGGAACGTAGGGGTAAGCGTCGGTATGGCTGTCGATGTGCAGCGCGACGAGGCCGGGATGCTGTCGAGCCGCGGCCCGCATCAGCGCAAGCGATACGGAGCCGTCGCCACCGATGCCGATCGGAACGGCCCCGGTCTCGAGGATCGACGTCGCCGCGGCCTCGATGCGGGGGAGTGCGTCCTTGATGCGGCCCGGCGTCAGGATCGCATCTCCGCAATCGACGGCACCGAGCAGTGTGAGCAGGTCCGCATCGGCCAGGGCCGGGTGATACCGGCGGATCAGGCCGGATTGCTGCCGCACGTGCGTCGGCCCCTGGCGAGCGCCGACGCGGAAGGGATGCGTGCCGCAGTCGAACGGTGCGCCTAGGATCGCGGCACGGCAGCCCGGGCCTGGACGTCCGGCCGGCAGCCCCATGAAGGTCACGGGTTGGTGGAAGAGGGGTTCGGTCACGACGCGTCCTGAAGCAGATCGAAGGCGGTCAGCGCATGCACTCGTACGACCTGGTCGAGATCGCTGATGAGCACGAACTCGTCAGGGCTTCCCATTCCGTGGGGCGTGGGTCCGTAGACAACGGTCGGCAGCCCGGCCATCCGGAACCAGCGAGCGTCGGATCCCCCGACGCGCATGTTCACGGCGACCGGTGCGCCGGTGACGGCATGCGCGGCAGCCGTGCACGTCGTGACTACGGGATGAGAGGGATCCGTGTGGTTCGGGGCGAACCGGCGCAGGACCCGGTAGCTGATGCTGGGCTCATCGAGCGCGCGAGCAAGGGCCTCTTCCACTACCTCGATGGAGAGACCGACCGGTATTCGGATGTCGAGTGCGGCGCTCGCACGGGCAGGCACGAGGTTCGGCGATGTGCCACCCTGGATCAGCCCGATGTTCACGGTGCAGCGTCCCAGGACCTCCGCTTCGCCGTCGCCGGCGAGCGGCTCCGAGATCGACTTCGACGCCGCGATCGCCTGACTTACTGCGAGCGGGGCATTCGCGAGCAGTTCGCGTAGGCCGGAGAGGCGGTCGAGGGCGCGCCGAAGCCGGTCGATAGCGTTGTCGCCCCGATGCACGTGCGCCCCGTGTGCCGGACGACCCGAGGCCACGACCTCGACCCAGAGGAACCCCTTCTCACCGAAGCGCAGCACCCTCGGCGAACCAGCATCTGCGATGAGGACGGCATCGCCCGTCGCCCAGGGCAGGTTGTCCATCAGCCAACGCGTCCCGAGTGGACCCATGGTCTCCTCGTCGCCCGCAAGCGTCAGCACGAGCTCGCCGCACCAATACGATCGGACCTTTGCAAGGGCGGAGAAGGCGAGGATCGCCGCGGCGATGCCGCCCTTCATGTCGGACGCTCCGCGGCCGTAGAGCCTGTCCCCGTCCAGCACGCCGGAAGGATCCACGGTCCAATCCTCTGGTGCGCCGACTGGGTAGGTGTCGAGGTGCCCGTTGAAGATCACGCGGGGGCCCGGCCCTCGGCCATGGATGCGGGCAGCGAGGTTGACGATCCCGGGCGCGGGTTCGTGGCGCACAATCTCCGCGTCCGGAACATGCTCTCTGAGGATCGCTGCGGCAACATCGGCAGCCTCGCGCGTCGATCCAGGCGGATTCGGCGAAGCAGCCCGAACGAGGCGGAGGGCAAGTTCAGCGACGGCGTCCGCACGCGTCTCTGCAAGGCGGTGTCGGATCTCAGCGACTGGCAGAGTGTCGGATGCAAACGAGGTTTCAACGGCAGGCAAGACGGCGCTCCCACATGCGGATCGACTGCGTCAGGGGCCAGCAGATCGCGAAATAAACCAGTCCGATGAAGGTAAAGATCTCCAGCGGTCGGAAGGTGCTCGAGGACAGCTCCATGCCTCGCCGCGTCACCTCGCCGACCGAGATCACCGAGGCGAGCGAGGAGTATTTGATCAGTTGCACGAAGTTGGCGGCGAGCGGCGGCAGGATCAGACGCACCGCCTGAGGGAGGACGATGCGGACGAAGGCTTGTCCCTGCGACAGCCCGAGGACCTGCGCCGCCTCTCGATGGCCGACCGGCACAGCCTGGATGCCCGCCCGGAAGACCTCCGCGATGAAGGCTGAGGAGTAGATCGACAGACCGATGATGCTGGCGGTAAGGGCGTCGAGCCGAATGCCGAGCAGCATCGGAAGAACGTAGTAGACCCAGAGGAGCTGGACGAGGATCGGCGTGTTGCGGATCACCTCGCCGAAGGCGTAGGCGACCGCCCGCGCTGGCCATAGACGCGACGCGGACATTGCTGCGATGACGAGCCCGCCGAACGTCGCGAAGACGAGGGTCAAGGCAGAGATGAGGAGCGTCATCCCCACGCCCGACATCAGGAAGCCGATGTTGGCGGGGATGACGTCCCAACGGAATTGGTAGGCCCCCATCACGGCGCGACGATCGGACCGAGGCCGTTGCGCTCGGCGGCTTTGGCGAGCCGCCCGTCCAGTTTGATCGTCTCGACGAAGAGGTTGACGTAGTTCAGCCAGATCTGGTCGCCCTGCGGCACCACGTAGGCGTAGGGCGTGACGGCAAGCTTCTCGGGCGGCGTCAGGAACTCGGTGCCGAACTCCTTCTTCATCTTCAGTGCGGTCGGAAAATCCGACATGATGACGTCGGCACGATTGGACATCATCTCTGCCTGCACCGTCGCCGGCGCCGTCACAGCGGTCAGGCTGGCGTTCTTCAGGTAGCCGCGCATGAACGGCTCGATGTAGCTTCCTAGCGTCACCGCGACCGCGACGCCCTTCTGGTCGATGTCGCTCCACTGCTTGACCCGCCCGCCCGGCCGGATCACGGCGTAGATGTTGGTGACGAGGTAGGGCCGACTGAAGGCGACCGCCTGCGCGCGCTTCATGGTGGCGCCGACGCCGAACATACCAATCTCGCACTTGTTGGCCTGGAGATCGGCAGTGAAGGTCCCAAACGAGGTCTCGACGTATTCGAGATCGACGCCGAGATCCTTTGCAAACTCCTTAGACAAGTCGGCGTCGATCCCCTCCAACTGGCCGGTCTGAGGGTTGCGCATCGTGATCGCGTAGTAGAGCGGCCAGACGCAGACGCGCAGCTTGTGCGCCTTCGTCACTTGGTAAAGTCGGGATTCCGCCTGCTGGGCCTGCGCCGCGCTGCCAGCCAAGGCCAACGCGAAAGCACCGGCAGCCGCCAGGGTCTTGAACCGTCCCATCGATCTCTCCTCGGTTCTAGTCAGTCTTCGAGTTGTGAAAGAAAGCGCTGCGCCCGGGCGCTTGCGGGCGCCGCGAAGAAGCGCTCGGACGGCGCCTCCTCGACGATCTGACCCTGGTCCATGAACACGATCCGGTCCGCGACGCGGCGGGCGAAGCCCATCTCGTGGGTCACGACCATCATCGTCATGCCCTCCTCGGCCAGGGCCTGCATGACGACGAGGACCTCCCGGCGAAGCTCGGGATCGAGGGCGCTCGTCGGCTCATCGAACAGCAGCACCGACGGCCGCATCGCCAGGGCACGCGCGATCGCGACACGCTGCTGCTGTCCGCCCGAGAGACGCGTCGGGTAGACATCACGTTTGTCCGCTAACCCGACCTTCGCCAGGAGCAGCTCGGCCTGAGCGATCGCTTTGTCTTTCGGAACGCCGCGAGCGCGCATGGGCGCCTCGATCACGTTGGCCAGGACGCTCATGTGCGGCCACAGATTGAACTGTTGGAAGACCATCCCGATGTCGGCGCGCACGCCCCAGGCTGCCTTCCGAACCTCAGCGCTCTGCCGCGGAGCGCCGACGATCTGGTCGCGCATGACGATGCGGCCGCCCTGAGGCTCCTCCAACAAAGCCAGGCATCGCAGAAGGGTTGTCTTGCCCGATCCGCTGGGGCCGATCACGCACACGACTTCGCCCTCGCGTAGGGCGAGGTCGACCTCACGGAGGACTGGCGTGCTGCCGTAAGCCTTCGTCAGCGCCTCAGCGGCGAGAATCTTTGGTGGGGCCCTGCTATCCATAACTCAGGATTAGCAATGCTTATGCCAATCTTGTCAAATCAGTTATCAAACTGAATTTTTCGTTTGATAGCCGCTGTTTGGACCCATAAACATCGCTTATGGATATCAGGCAAATTCAGATCTTCGCTGCGGTTGTCGAGAGCGGCTCGATGACGGCGGCAGCCCGCTCGCTCGGGGTAACCCAGCCTGCCGTCTCGGCGGCACTCGCTCATCTCGAACGTCACGCCGGTTTCCAACTGTTCGCCCGGGAAGGGCGCCAAATCGTGCCGACGGCGGAGGCGCTGTTGCTTCATCAGGAGGCGCTGCGAGCGTTGGCTAGCCTGGCGCGGCTCGACGAGGCGGCTGCCGGCATCCAGGCGGCGACCCGCGGACACCTGACCATCGCGTCCAATCCGGGACCAGGCATCGCGTGGCTCCCGCAGATACTTGCGGCTTTTCGGGCGTCGCGTCCCCAGGTCACAGTCCGTTTCCTGACTCGCAGTTCACGCGAGGTGCGTGATCTTGTTGCGACGCGTGCCTTCGATCTCGGCATCGCCGAGGCGCCGTTCGATCGGACCGACGCCATCGTGCATCGCTACCGGTTCGACTGCGTGGCGGTGCTACGCATCGACCATGTGCTCGCTAATGAGGCGCAGCTCACCCCGGCCCTCCTAGACGATCATCCATTAATTGGGTTGCTGCCGGACCACGGCACGACGATACCAATCGCCCGCGCCTTTGAGGCAGCGGGAACCCGCGCAAATATTGTCGCCGAGTGCGAATTCTACGCAACGGCTCTAAATCTCGTCCTACACGGGGTAGGAGTTTGCATCTCTGATCCGATCAGTGCGGCTCAAGCGACTCTCAGTCGATCTGATCTCGTCGTTAGGCCCTTCATCCCAACTATTCCTTACGAAGTCGGTGTTTTGCGGCCTTCACGGGGAGGCACGTCGCATCTTGCAGAGCGCTTCATTGAGACCTTAGACGAATTCGTTAGGCCCTACCTTGTGACTTCGTAACCAAGTGATAGAGCATCCGACGTGAACAGAGGCGCGCCGCAGAAGTCGTTCAACCACGGCGCACCTCTCGAGACGCTCGCAGGCACGATCGAGCGCGTCACCTTCCACAACCCCGAGACCGGCTTTTGCGTGCTCAAGGTCCAAGCGCGGGGAAAGCGCGACCTGGTACCGGTGATCGGCCATGCACCTGCGATTGCCGCCGGTGAGTGGATCACGGCAACCGGGATCTGGTTCACAGACCGGCAGCACGGGCTCCAGTTCAAAGCCGATACGCTCAAGGCCACACCACCGACCGGGGTCGAGGGCATCGAGCGCTACCTCGCGTCTGGCTACATGCGCGGCATCGGACCCGCCATGGCCAAGCGCATCGTGGCGCTGTTCGGAGAAGCCACCTTCGAGGTCATCGAAGCCGATCCCGAGCGCCTGAAGGAGGTCTCCGGTATCGGCCCGACGCGGGCGGCTCGCATCGTCTCAGGCTGGGCCGAGCAGAAGGCCGTGCGGGAGATCATGATCTTCCTGCACGCGCACGGCGTCGGCACTGCGCGCGCGGTGCGGATCTTCAAGACCTATGGCTACGAGTCGATCGCCGTGATGACCGAGGATCCCTACCGCCTCGCCCGTGACATCCGCGGCATCGGCTTCCGGACCGCGGACGCGATCGCGATGCGTCTCGGGCTGACCAAGGAGGCGCCCCAGCGGCTCCGGGCCGGTGTGTCGTTCGCGCTGCAGACTGCCATGGACGAGGGGCATTGTGGCTTGCCGATCGAACGGCTGATCGTGCTCGCTCAGAAGCTCCTTGAGGTCGACGTTGCTCTCGTCCGCACTGCTGTCGCCGACGAGCTCGCGCGTGGCGAGGAGGTCGTCGCCGACACGGTCGACAACGAGCCCTGCGTGTTCTTGAAAGGCCTACATGCCGCTGAACGAGCGATCGCCGAGCGGCTCGTCACCCGGGCTCGCGGCTCACCCCCGTGGCCCAGCATCGACCTCGACAAGGCTCGCCCCTGGGTCGAGGCGAAGACGGGCAAGACGCTCTCGCCTTCTCAGGAAGAGGCCATCCGTCTGATGCTGGTCTCGAAGCTCTGCGTCATCACCGGCGGGCCAGGTGTCGGCAAGACCAGCACCCTCGACTCGCTCCTGCGTATCCTCACGGCCAAGGGCGTGAAGGTGCTGCTCGCCGCACCGACAGGTCGCGCCGCCAAGCGGATGACCGAGCAGACCCGGCTCGAGGCCAGGACCATTCACCGCCTGCTGGAGATCGACCCGAAGCGCGGCGGCTTCTCGCGCAACGAGGAGAACCCGCTGGACTGCGACCTGCTCGTGCTCGACGAGTGCTCGATGATCGACGTGCCGCTGATGAACGCCCTCCTGAAGGCCGTGCCGGAGCCTGCAGGGCTTCTTCTCGTCGGCGACGTCGATCAGCTCCCCTCGGTCGGCCCAGGCCAGGTGCTGGCCGACGTCATCGCCTCGGACCGCGTGCCCGTGGCACGACTGACCGAGGTGTTCCGCCAGGCAGCCGAGAGCCGGATCATCGTCAACGCCCACCGCATCAACCAGGGCCAGATGCCGGAGCGGCCACAGCCGGGCGAGAAGGCCGACTTCTACCTGATCGAGATCGACGACCCCGACGTCGGTGTCGCCAAGCTGATCGAGGTCGTGACCAAGCGCATCCCACGCTCGTTCGGGCTCGATCCGATCCGGGACGTGCAGGTCCTGACGCCGATGCTGCGTGGCTCGCTCGGCTCGCGCAACCTCAACCACGAGCTCCAGCGCGTGCTGAATCCGAACCCAGCCCAACAGATCGAGCGCTTCGGCTGGCGCTTCGCTCCCGGCGACCGGGTCATGGAGACACAGAACGATTACGACCGCGACGTGTTCAACGGCGATCTCGGCATGGTGGCCCGCATCGACGAGGAGGAGGGCGCCGTCGTCGTCACCTTCGATGGGCGTGAGGTGATCTACCCCTACGGCGAGCTCGACACGCTGGTGCCGGCCTTCGCTACGACGATCCACAAGAGCCAGGGCTCGGAGTATCCTGCCGTGGTGATCCCAATCGTGACACAGCACTTCAACATGCTGGCCAGGAACCTCCTCTACACCGGCGTCACCCGCGGCAAGCAGCTCGTCGTGCTGATCGGTCAGCGCAAGGCGATCGGCATGGCAGTTCGAGGTGGCAGTGCGAAGCGACGCTGGACGAAGCTACGGGAATGGTTGGCTGGGCCAAATCAGGTGCCATCGCTACGCGATCCACGAGCAACCTCCATTATACCGGCGTCTGGCAGCGGCCGCTGAAGCTGCAATGCCCCCTCCGCCGGCGCCTTCAAGCCACGTGCGCCACTCCTCCGGCGTGGTCAGCAGAAGCCCTACGACGCTCAGCAGCAAGCGCGGTTCGAACAGGTCAGGCGGCCGCGCTTCTATCGACGACCGCCTTATCGGCAGCACTCAAGCAAGCATCCACACCGTCGCGCAGCGAAGAAACATAGGCATCCGCCCCAACCTGCCGGCCGAGCGCAGCATTGGTGAGAACCTCTTCTCCGACGGGCCACAGGCCGACTAGCACGGGTACGCCGGGCGCCCGTCGTTTCAGCCGCTCCAGCAGGTAGCGCAGGTGCGATGGGTTCCCGGTGATGTCGAGGTAGGAGATGCAGATCATCGCTACGCCGGAGAGTTCGAGCTCGCGGATGCCCTCGCGCGAGGCGGATTGATAGGGCGTCACGCGCGCGCCGAGCCCGTGCTTGCGCAGTAGCTGCGCCAACATCGCCGAGGAGGCCTCATCGAGCGGGCCGCGTCCGGCAAGGCACAACACCGGCGCCTCGCCGCGCCACGCCTCTGGGAGTGCATCCCGCGGCGGGGCCTGGGCCGGCACCGCCTCGGTCTTCGTGTGCGTCCTCTCGGCCAGCGTCGGGGTGTCGGACGGATTGACCGCCTTGGCATCGACGGCCGGCTCAACGTCGTCGTGGCCTTCGAAATCCTCGACTAGCGAACGGGCGGAAGCGCGGATGTTTTCCAGTTGGCCGGGGGTAACGACCCCACGCGCGAAGTCGTTGGCGGCGAGCTGCAGGCCCTTCAGCGCCACCTCATCGTAGTACGAGGACAGCGAGCGATCCTTCAGCATGCCTTCGGCCACCTCCCGTACCTCGTCCGGGTCACCGGCGAGCATGCGTTGGTAGAAGTTCTCCACCGGGGTGAGTGGCGGCCGGTCACCGAGCAAAACGTCGAAGAACTCCAAGCTGTCGACGTGACGGCCGAGCACAACGAGGCAAACGGTGAACGGGGTGGCCAGGATCAAGCCGATGGGACCCCAGAGGAAGCCCCAGAACAAGGTCGAGACGATCACCGCGAAGGGCGAGAGCCCGGTCGAGTGACCGTACAGCAGCGGCTCGATCACCTGCCCGAAGATCGGCTCGGCGATCAGGAAGAGCGCCGCAGTCGCGATGACCATCGACCAGCCCGGGTCCACCGCGGCTGCCAGGGCGACCGGGAAAACTCCTGAGATGAAGGCGCCGATGTAAGGCACGAACCGCATCAGCGCCGAGAACACGCCCCACAGGAGGGGGTTGGGTACGCCGATGATCCAAAGGCCGACGCCGACGATGCCGCCGAAAGCGGCGTTCATGCCGAGCTGGGCGAGGAAATAGGTGCCGAGCCGGCCCGCGGCATCGTCCATCGCCACCGTCGTGCGGTGCAGGTCGCTCGACCCGAACAGGCGGATCATCCGGTTGCGCAGGTCCTCGCGCTGGAGCAGCAGGAACACCACCACGACGAGCACGATGCCGACCGTGGTCAGGGGCTCGAAGATTGGGCCAAGTACCTTCTCAGCCAGCGCCAACGGGGAGATCTCAGGTTCCTGGACGCGGACCAACTGAGCCTTCGGCGTGGCGCCCGCGGGGCCTGTCGCGGCCGTGGTCCCTGCGGCATCCGCCTTTTGAGTGGCGTCGTGAACCTCGTGGCTGAACTTCGCGATGACCTTGTTGGCATCGCCGAGCCAACCCTGCTGAAGCCCAGCGAACTTCTTTTGCACGGTGGCCTGGTATTGCGGCAGGTTGCCGGCAAGCCCCGCGACCTGGGTTCCGATGACCGCGCCGATGCCACCGATGACGCCGAGTGCCAGCAGCACCGCGACGATAACGGAAGGCACGCGTCCAAGCTTGATCCGACGAAGGAGGTTGACTACCGGGGCCAGGACGAAGCTGAGAAGCACCGCCAGCACCAGGGGGATGAACACCTCGCGACCGAAGTACAGGGCGGCCACCAGCACCACGCCGACCGCAAGGGTCAGGAGCCCGCGCAAACCCGGGACAAGGGGCGGCGGTACCTGGGCAGGCGGCTTCGGAGCTTCGGTCGCGCTGGTCGGCATACGGCGGTTTCCTGGAAGCCCGACGCGATCGCAGGGCGCACCGCCGTCAACGCCAGTGACGAGATTTTGTCCCGTATCCTTTATACCCCAGGCCTTGAGGCCCGGTGGCCCACGCGATGATGGCGTTGGTTGATCGGGCTTAGTCCGCCACCGCGACCGGTAGCTCGCTGACCTGCGTCGTGTAGCGCAGCGTGCGCATCTCGAACTTCGTGCACCAGGTCCGCTTCTCGACGAGCCCAGCGCGGGCGGGGACGACGCTGCCGCGGCCGAAGCGGGCGTTGCAGGCGTCGATCGCCGCCATCAGCGGGCCAGCGCGCGCGGTCGAGCTGCCTGATCAGAGCGCGCGGGCTGGCGTCGAGCAGCATCAGGTCCGTGGTGACAATCCCGGCCTTGCTGAACCGCCACGGCTGGGCGCCGGGCTCGCGCCAGGTACTCGCAACGCCGAGGCAGGCGGCTTTGATGAGCGCCAGCGTGTCGTTCGTCGCCTCCGGCAGCGTCACCGTGGTCGAGACCGAGCGCATCGGTGCGCCCCGGTCGTGCTCGCTCGTATGGTAGAACACCGAGACGTGGTTGGTGCCGAGGCCATCGCGCAGGCGCTTCTCGCCGAGCCGCGTCGCGTGCGTGTGTAGGGCGGTGACAAAACCATCCACTGGAGCGTCGGCGGGGTGCTGATGCGGCCGGGGTAAAAGCCGGCCAGTGGAGAGGCTTCTCTTTCGGGAGGGGCCCAGGATGTTTGCCGTGGAAGTCTA